>QIKS01000041.1 GCA_003233025.1 Hellea balneolensis
AATATGAATGATATCACAGCGGCGCATAAAACAATGGCTTTAAACAGCATGGTACGGGTTACCAATTTGGAAACCGGCGCGACGCTTATGGTGCGGGTTAATGACCGGGGGCCTTTTGTTGATGGTCGGATTATTGATTTAAGCCGGGCTTCGGCGCAGACTTTGGGTTTGTTTAACTCAGGCCTGGCCCGTGTGCGTGTGCAATATGTCGGCCCGGCAGACCCGGCGGCAGCAAAAAAGAAACGTCGCAAATCAGCGCCTCTCTATGTTAAGCCGCGTCCAAAGAAACACCGGCCAGCCCCCAAATATGTGGCAGAAGCACCAACATACATACCATTGCGCAAATTTAGCGCCCCGCCTGCTGCCCCCGTGGCCCAGCAGCCGTCCCCTTATTCAAGACCGCAGGGCGCACAATTACCAAACCGGGAGCCAGAAGGCGATGGCCCGATAACGCTGACCATTAAAGGCCCCATCCATATGGCGTCGAGCAAATCTGATGACGCGCTTAAGCCTAAATTCATTCCGGCGGTCAATTATACGGTGATAAAAACGCCTGATACTCAAAAATAAACAGCTCAAGCCTTTACGCAGGCCCCTAGCTATGAGATTTACTAAGGAGCGCTTATGGCGCTCCTTTTTGATTCTATGATGTTTGAGGCCCGTTTTGAAAACCTGTATTTTTAAATTTATCTGTACGTTAGCCTTTTTGTTGGCGGTGCCTTCGGCCCATGCCCAATCGGCGTTTGAGACGCCTGGGGAACATTTGATTATTCTGGACGCGGATAGCGGCGAGATTTTATTTGAGAAAGCTGCGCGCACGCCGATGGTTCCCGCCTCCATGACGAAAATCATGACGGCCAGCATTGTTTTTGAGCGTGTGCAAGCCGGGCAATTATCCCTGGACGATGAATTTATCGTTAGCGAAAATGCATGGCGGCGCGGCGGGGTCAGCTCCGGTTCCTCAACCATGTTTTTAGAACCCGGCTCCAGCGTGAGCGTCGGTGACCTACTATACGGCGTCATTGTTCAATCGGGCAATGATGCCTGTATTGTCCTGGCCGAAGGGATTGCCGGTTCGGAAGCAAGCTTTGCCATATTGATGAATGCCAAGGCCAAGGAATTGGGTCTGGACAGCGCCAACTTCCTTAACGCAACGGGTTGGCCTGACGAAGGGCATGTGATTAGCGCCTATGATTTGGCCCGCCTGGCTGTATATACCCTTAAAACTTACCCTGAGTTTTATAAAATATATGCCTTGGAAAATTATAGTTGGAACGGCATAACCCAACCCAATCGCAACCCCTTAATGTTGGCCGGGTTTGAGGGGGCGGACGGTTTAAAAACCGGCTATTCCGAGGCCTCTCAATACGGCTTTGTTGGCGCCGCATTGCGCGAAGGCCAACGGCGGATCTTTGTTGTTAACGGGCTTTCGAGCAAAGCCCTGCGCCGCTCGGAATCCTTGCGAATTATGACCGCTGCCTTTCGGGAGTTTAAAAGCTATAAACTGTTTGACGCCGGCGACACGGTTGGTGTCGCTCGCGTCTTCATGGGCAAATCTCCCGACGTGGCGCTGGTGGTTAAGGACGATATTCATAAGGGTTTACACCTTACCGAGCGTAAAGACATGAAGGTGGAAATCCGTTATAAAAGCCCGGTGCCTGCCCCGATTATAAGCGGCGCACATATTGCTGATTTGGTGATAAGCGCGCCGGGGCGAGATGATAAAACCGTACCTCTTTACGCCAAGACCGATGTCGCCAGGAAATCAATATTTGGCCGCATTGTCGCCGCTGCACTTGGAAAAATCAGGGGTGAATAAATATGGACGGTAAATTTATCAGCTTTGAAGGCGGGGAAGGCTCCGGGAAAAGCACGCAAATAAAAAACATCGGCGCCAGCCTTAAGCAAGCCGGCATCGAAACCATTATCACCCGCGAACCCGGCGGCACATTTGGCGCGGAAGCCATACGCGAGCTTGTTCTTACCGGCACCCATGACCGCTGGTCGGGCATGACAGAACTGCTTTTACTCTATGCGGCCAGGCTGGATTTGGTGCAAAAACTTATCAAGCCTGCCTTGGCGCGCGGTGCCTGGGTGTTGTGCGACCGCTTCGCCGATTCAAGCATGGCTTACCAAGGTTATGCGCGCGGCGTTGGGCCAGAGCGGGTTTCGGCTTTGCACCATGCCGTATTGGGTGATTTTAAACCGGATTTGACCTTGCTATTTGATATTGACCCGGTCTTGGCCCAACAACGCGTGAAAGCGCGGGGCGAAGAATTGAACAGGTTTGACAGCGAAAAACTGGATTTTCACAAAGCCTTGCGGGTAGGTTTTTTACACATCGCCGAGCAGGAAGCTGACAGGTTTGTCGTCCTCGACGCCGCGTCGTCAAAAGCCGCTATCCACATCCAGATCAAGCACATCCTCATGAGCCAATTTGACGGGCTTCGTCTTGACTAAGGCGCAAGACACAGTCTTGCCAGAGGCTGACCGGGCGGATGGCTGCGCCCATCCGCGTAATGTATATAAGCTCATCGGTCACCAACAGGCGCAACGCCGGTTTGTCCAAGCATTTGAAGCGGGGAATTTACACCATGCCTGGCTGATTTCCGGCCCCAAAGGCATTGGCAAAGCGACACTGGCTTACCGGGCGATCCGGCGAGTTTTGGGCGGCGTACCCGAGACGAGTGCGGGTTTGGATATACCCGAAAGCGACCCCGTCGCGCGCCGGATTGCATCGCTTGGGCACGGGGATTTCTTACTGATCCGGCGGCCTTATGACGATAAATCCAAGAAGTTGAAATCGGAAATCCCTGTGGCGTTAACCCGGACGGTGCGAACGTTTTTTTCGAAAAAACCTGCGGAAGGTGTGGCGGGTTTGCCTGATTGACAGTATTGACGAAATGAACCGCAGTGCGGCGAATGCTTTGCTAAAAACCTTGGAAGAACCGCCTGAAAAATGCTTGCTAATCCTGCTGTCACAAGTGCCCGGGCGTTTATTGCCGACCATTCGTTCGCGCTGTATGCATTTGCCGCTTCGTGCTGTCAGTCATGACAGCGACAGTGCTGATGCTTATAAAAATTGGCTGGCGGCGCATAGAGCAGAAGAGGCGGATATAAACCTGGCCGTGAATTTGGCAAAGGGAGCACCAGGTAAAGCCATTGCTTTGTTGCAAAATGCCGAGA
>QIKS01000092.1 GCA_003233025.1 Hellea balneolensis
TCAAAATAATCGATATTCCACATCATCTTTTTCCTTGAAATTGGGGTACAAAATGGGGTGCAATTGGGGTACATTATGGAGCGGTTTGGTGAAAAAAGAAGACAGGCATATGCAAAAACGGGGAAAGCGCTGGTATTATATGCGCCGTGTTCTCAAACGGTTTGCGCCTTTTGATGACCGTCAAGTTGTTAAGTCCACCCTCAAAACAAGCTCGATTGAAGTGGCCAGGTTTCGCCGCGATGCACTCGAAGCCGCCGATGATGATTACTGGGCTTCCATGCTGTATCTGGACGACGGCGAGGTCACCGCAGAAGCCGGGCAAAAACTACGCGAGACGCTGGCGCGCAGATACCGTTCTGCCAGTGCGCGTACTATCGCTCGCGGTTTCATTTATGCGCCCGTTGAGCAACTTGTGGCGACAACCGGGCTTGATGAGATACTGGACCGCATTGCCACGATTAAACAGGTTGATACCGGCAAAACTAGCCATACCGAAAAAATTGAAGCAGAAGCGCTTCTCGGTGCGATCGAAGAACCGGTTGTGACGGTATCCGAAGCTTTTGATATTTATTGTAACGAGATTGCGATTGGAGATTTAATCAATAAATCACCAAAGCAAAAAAAGCTCTGGATGAAAACCAAACGCAGAGGCGTAGCTTATTTCATTAAAGTCGTCGGCGAAAAACCTCTGACAGAGATAGACCGTAAAGATGGCCTAGCTTATTATAATTGGTGGGCAGGGCGGTTGCAGCCAAAGGCGGGCAAGAAGCCACTTAAAGCGAACACAGCCAACCGCGACATCGGCAATATGCGCCTGCTATATTCATCATATTTCAGGCATATCGGGCAAGAAGATCGACAAAACCCGTTTCGGAATTTATCCCTTAAAGACGCGAGCCCCACAGAAGTGGCCGCATTTGAAGATGAATGGGTACGTTCAAAAATATTAGTTCCTGGATTGTTTGACGGCATTAACAAGGAAGCAAAGTCGATAATTTATGCCCTGATTGAAACGGGGTGCCGCCCAAGTGAAATTGCCAATTTAGTGCCGGATGACATTAAGCTAAATGTGGACATACCCTATATCCGTATTCGCCCGCGCCAAGGCCGGGAGATAAAACGGCGTTTTCCATTCGCGACATTCCGTTGGTCGGTGTGTCATTAGCTGCGCTGCAATCGTCCCCCAAGGGCTTTCCGCATTATCAAGACCGTAATGATTTACTCTCGCAAAGCTTGATGAAAACTTTTCAGCACAGAGGCTTGTTCCCGACTGATAAACACATCATATATTCATTCCGTCATTCATTCGAAAAACGGATGCTTGAAGCAGGACTGGACTACGGCTTTAGATGCCTGATGATGGGCCATGCCCATTCCCGCCCGGCTTATGGTGATGGCGGGTCGATGAAATACCGCCGCGACCAGCTACTGAAAATTGTTCATCCGTTTCCGAAAGGAATATTCAGGTGAGCCGATATTTTGACATGTAAAAGCGGGTGGCGCTTATGAGGTTCGAGTCCGGTTTCTAGGCCATACCTCAATTTGTTATTTAACAAGGGGTTGTCCCAGATAACGCATAAAATATATTATAGAGGGCAGTATGAGGAAGAGCAGATTAAGTCAGTATAAGCAGAGGCGGTTGGCGGAGCATTTTGTTGCTGGAACTACGGCGCGTTGTGCGGCCAATCTTTGCGGTGTCAATCGTAAATCTGCGGCCCATTATGCAGTGGCAGAATTAAAGCGCGGCAATCTGTAGGCTCTATTCTTCCCATTCTGAATTGCCGCAGACCCCAATCTCCTGACCGGAAATATGGCGACCCCCATTGGCTAGGAATACAGCCGTATCTCCAATTTCAGTGGGGTTGATGCGCTTTCGCATGGAAATATATGACAGCCGACGGGCTTCGGTTTCTTCTATGCTCTGATGACGTTCTTTGGCTAGTTTTTCTATAAGCATATGTCCGCGTGCGTTATCGATGGCGCCCGGCAGAATGGCATTACAGCTTATGTTATAGGGGCCAAGTTCCCGCGCGGCATTTCTGGTCAAACCCTGAAGAGCAACTTTTGAGGCAACATAAGGCGCGCGCAGAGGCAATCCGGTACGGGCGGACGCGCTGGATATATTAATGATACAGCCACTTTTCTGTGCTTTCATCAATTTTGCTGCCCGTTTGATGCAGTAAAATGCCCCGTTCAGATTGACCTGAATAGTCTGGTCCCAGTCACTGTCCTCTATCTCATCAAGTGCCGCCTTTGGCCCGCCGATCCCGGCATTATTTACTAAAACATCTACCCCCCCCATCCAGCCGCAAGCGTCTTGGAACAGCGCGCCAACTTGATCTGCTTTACTGATATCGGTGAGGGATGAGCGCATATGGGGGTTAGCTTCCATTGTTTGTGCCAGCGCACTTCCGGAAATATCGCAAATATGAACCAATGCACCGTTATGGCAAAAGGCTTCGGCGATGGCTCTACCTATTCCGGCCCCGGCTGCGGTGACGACCACACGTTGTTTTGCCATTATTTCATTCCTTATTTTTAGTTTTTCGTAACAGGGCAGTCGCGGGATAATCGGGCAGGTTTTCACTATCCAGAACCACACCATAAATATTCTTGGCCCGCGCGCGCGTGATCCAGCCTTCACGGACATCTTCCGCCACCTGTGCGGCCTCTCTGGTCATGGGGAGGCCATATCCACCGCCCCCGCAGGTTATGGAAACAAGTGTTTTGCCGGGGTTTAACTCTGTCACCTCGCTATTACCAAGCGGTGTCTGGCGGCCAGCAGGATGATCAATATATTGGGACGCACCCTGAGCTGAACCGCCACCTGCCGCGCCTTGCGGTGGGTTGTCAATGCCGTC
>QIKS01000020.1 GCA_003233025.1 Hellea balneolensis
GCATTATATATGTCAATTTACCAGCCGGACATGATGGTGCGGCAAGTGTTGTTGGGTGTGTCGCCATTTCTTGGTATATCGGAGAAATTCAGGCAAGGGAGCCGCGCTTATTTTGGCACGGACGACCAAAACACACCGCCCAAACAATGGCGTTTTGCCGCTCGCCATCCTGTGTTATGTGCGAAATTAGGCCGGGCCCATTTTACATCCCATTGGTATGATTTGATGACGGCATTATGGCCCCTGCGCTGGTCGGCTTTAAAATTGGACCCGCCCGATTACCAAAAAATTACCTGCCGGACTTTGGTGATCAGCGGTGAGCATGATATTTATTCCACCACCGAAGAAGCCCGGTCATTGACGAAATTGATAAAAGATGCGCAGTTTATTGCCGTGCCTGGCCAAGGCCATATGTTCCCGATCAAACGACCCAAATTGCTGCATAAATATGCTTTGCCATTTCTGTTGGGGGATTGATCGGTGATTGAACCTGTCTTGCACATCTGTTAGGGCGTATCTATGCAGGGGCTTAAGAAATTGACCGCCGAACTTGGCGCTGTGAATTGCGTCGACAAGTTATCTGGTTTGTTCACCGAGATTATCGGCGAGATGGGCTATGCAGGCTTTGATGCATGGTCGATGAAGTCGGGCACGATTGATAATGCCGCGCAAGACTGCAATTTCCTTGTACACAATTATGGTTTGGGAGTGCCTGATAAATTTGTCAATACTTTCATCAAGGACGGTTGGCTGCAAATGGATCCGGTGCTGGCTGAGATGTCACGGGTATCCTGCCCGTTCGAATATGTTAGGTTTTTGAAATCCGCGAAGAAAAACTCCTCCGTATTGTGGCAGTTGGCAACAATGAAATTGTTCAGCGTCAAGCGGGCCTGGCTCGTGCCGCTCAACACCGTCGGTTATTTGCGCGGCATGACCGTCTACTCGCGCGGCGATAAAAAATGCACGCCAGAGCAATTTGTCAAGAGCCGTGATGAAATCCACCTCATGTGTGCAAAATTTATAACGCGCTGCGCCGCCCTACATCAAGCCCCCGCGCCCACGCTTATCGACATGGGGGTGAGCGACATCGATCTGGAAAAAATCACCAGACGCGAAATGGATTGTCTGCACTGGGCGGCGCGGGGCAAAACCAATTGGGAAATCGGCGAGATATTGGGCGTAAGCCAAAACACCGTTCGCTATCATATGAAAAACGCCTTCAAGAAATTATCCGCCAAAACCCGCGCCCGTGCCGTCAGCAAGGCCTTAAGCGCAGGTATTGTCGAGCTTTAAGGGGAGGGGGCCTGACTTTACATTATATACATTACCCATTATATACGCATTATCCATTGTGCTAACCCATAGTTTTGCGTGCGAAAGATAGCCAAATGTCAGAAATTTTGAAAGCATTTCAAAACCAAAAGCAGGCTATCAACAGGATCGTTGCCAAATACCGTTCCAATCCGGCAGATATTGAAGATTTAACTCAAGACGTTTTTTTAGCGGGGTTCGCGGCGGAACTTCGTGGTAATATTCACGAACCAGACCGCCTGCTTTTTCGGATTGCCAAAAACTTGGCAATCAATGAGGCCGTGCGAAAAGTCAATACAACCTCGCAATCTATTGAGGATTCATCAACTTCGTCTGTCTATAAGGATGAGAGCTTGATTTTGGCAGAAGATGCGCTGGATGCGCGTCAGCGCCTGTTTATTTTTTCTCAGGCTCTGGCGAGTTTGTCGCCAGAATTAAGGCGGGCATTTGTTATGCGAAGGGTTGAGGGGCTGAAGTTTAAGCAAATCGCCACGCGCCTGAATGTGTCCGTGAGCCTGGTGGAAAAACGTGTTGCCGCAGCAATGTTGCAGTGCCGCGCCTATTTGATTGAGAACGAATATGACCTTGTCGATTTTTGGGCCGACCCCAAACCAAAGACGCAAAGCGAAATAGAAGCGCTTAAAAACCGTAAAATAAAAGATTGATGTGGCGAATAACCAGATATGAAAACAGATAATCCAAATATAATACCCTTGCCAGATAACAGGCGCATCGAAAGCGAGGCGGCTGAATGGATTATGCGCTTGCAAGAGGAGAGCATTGCTGAGGCCAGGGTTGCTGATTTCAAGCGGTGGTGCTCTCGAAGTATCCGGCACAAAAAAGCGTTCGAAGAGCTGTCCGAGTTTTGGGGCGGTCTGGATTTTGTCGAGGCGCTCGCGGACTACGGACAAAACGACGCGGCTATAGAGCCCGTGCGGCAAGACCGGGCTGCGCGGCGGATGAAATATTTCAAACACGTTGCGGCGGGCGCTATCGCCGCTTCATTACTGGTTATGGTCGGCATACCCTCTTACAATTTCGCGACGCGAATAGAGTCGGGCTTTACCGCCACCTATGAAACTGCAATCGGCGAGCAGGAGACGATTAACCTGCCGGACGGGTCGCAAATCATCCTGAATACCAATAGTGAATTGTCTGTGGTTTTCTCGAAGGAGGCCCGACAAATATTCTTCTCTCGGGGGGAGGCGTTTTTCGACGTCGAGTCGGATAAAAGCAAACCGTTTTCCGTCAATACGAACAAGGGCGTGGTAACGGCGGTCGGAACTGCATTTAATGTGCGCTTGACGGTTGAAAAACTTGATGTTTTGGTGACGGAAGGACGTGTCGTATTTGCGTCTATTGCAGAAGAGCCAAA
Source organism: Hellea balneolensis (assembly GCA_003233025.1). GTDB lineage: Bacteria > Pseudomonadota > Alphaproteobacteria > Caulobacterales > Maricaulaceae > Robiginitomaculum_A > Robiginitomaculum_A balneolensis_A. Next base: position 2,687 of record QIKS01000020.1, read on the forward strand.
GCTTAAAATTATCACCAAGGATTTGGGAGATATCTTCATAACAACAAAACCCTCTCCCGTGTTGGAGGTCTCTGCCGGACATGCGGCGGTGTTTGATAATGGTGTGCAACAAGTCACCGTGGTTCAGCCCTTGGCCTTGGAAAAGCAAGTGGATTGGCGCGACGGCGA
>QIKS01000111.1 GCA_003233025.1 Hellea balneolensis
TTAAAACCAAATATTGCAAGCTCGGCGTCTATATTTGTTATGACCGTCATTTCCCCGAAGGTTGGCGGGCGCTGGCCCTGAACGGCGCGGAATATATCGTCAACCCGTCTGCCACCGTGGCTGGCTTGTCCGAATATCTCTGGAAGCTGGAACAGCCGGCCTCCGCCGCTGCCAATGGCTGTTATATCGCAGCCATCAACCGGGTTGGCCGCGAGCAACCCTGGGACATTGGCGAGTTTTACGGCCAGAGCTATTTCGTCAATCCGCGCGGGCAAATCGAGAAAGAAGCGTCCCGCGACAAAGACGAGCTTCTCATCCACGATATGGACATGTCCATGGTCAAAGAAGTCCGAAACCTCTGGCAATTTTTCCGCGACAGAAGACCGGAGACATATGGGAAATTGGTCGAGAGTGAGTAGAACGACTTAAGTCATTGTGCTTCGCTGCGGGGCCTCGTGGTTTGCACGTATTCACTTATCTCTGCCCGGGGTCACAGTTTAATAGGAAACAAATATGAGCAATGTTTTTAAACAAACCAACCCGGACCCATCCCTTTATAACGCCGACATGGCGCCTGTGCAGGAAGCCGAACGGACATGGGGCATGTGGTCATTTGCGTCTTTGTGGGTGGCTATGGTGGTGTGTGTGCCGACTTATATGTTGTCGGGGGGATTGATTGCGGCGGGGATGAATTGGTGGCAGGCGGTTTTGACGGTGTTCTTGGGCAATGCGATTGTGGTCATCCCTATGATGATGATCGGCCATATGGGGACAAAATACGGGGTGCCGTTTCCAGTATTGCTGCGCTCGGCGTTCGGCACCAAGGGCGCGAAAATCCCGGCTTTGGCGCGCGGGCTTGTGGCCTGCGGCTGGTTTGGGATTAACACATGGGTTGGCGGGTCGGCGATTTATGTGATCTTAAATGCGCTGAGCGGCGATATGTTCAAGGGCACCGACCTACCCATCCTGGGCATTGATCCGGCCCAAACCGTCTGTTTTCTCGCCTTCTGGGCTTTGCATCTTTATTTCATCAAGCGCGGTACGGAAAGCATAAGATGGCTGGAAACCCTCGCCGCGCCGCTCCTGCTTATCATGGGGCTGGCCTTGCTGGCCTGGGCTTATGTCAAGGCGGGCGGGTTTGGGGAGATGCTTTCCGCCCCGTCGCAATTTATTGAAGGGGGGGCCAAGGAAGGTCAATTCGCAAAAACCTTTTTCATCTCCCTGACCGCCATGGTTGGTTTTTGGGCGACAATGGCGCTTAATATTCCCGATTTCACCCGCTATGCCAAAAGCCAAAAAGCCCAACTTTGGGGCCAAGCCATCGGCCTGCCCATCCCCATGGCCCTGTTCGCATTTATCAGCGTCGCCGTGACATCGGCCACCGTGAGCATTTACGGCGAAGCAATTTGGGATCCGGTTCAACTGGCCGGGAAAATGGGCGGGGTCGGGGTTATTATTGCGCTGGCCGCTCTGGTCATCGCAACGCTTACAACCAATTTGGCCGCCAATGTTGTCGCCCCTGCTTACGGGTTTTCCAACCTCGCGCCGGATAAAATATCCTTTCGCATGGGCGGATATATCACAGCGCTCATCGGAATTTTGATCTTCCCGTGGAAATTGGTTGAGGATGCATCTGCTTATATTTTCACCTGGCTGGTCGGGTATTCCGCCCTGCTTGGCCCGATCGCCGGCTTGTTAATCGCGGATTATTTCTTGCTCAAAAGAACCAATCTCAAGGTCGAGGATTTATTTCGCCATGACGGGATTTACGGCGCAAGCAATGGTTGGAACAAGGCGGGACTAACGGCGCTGGTTATCGGCATACTCCCCAACTTGCCAGGTTTTTTGCATGTGGCCGGGTTTGTTGATAGTGTCCCGAAAGTATTTGATGTTATATACGGTTATGCTTGGTTTGTTGGTTTTATCGTGGCGGCGGTGATTTATCTGATTTTGGCCAAGCGCAAATAAGGAGTTTCTTATGTCTATACTCATTCGCGGCGGCACGGTCGTCACAGCAGACCAGAGCTACCGGGCCGATGTTTTGTGCGTGGACGGCAAAATTGCCGCTATCGGTAAAGACTTGGACGCGCCTACGGGCTGCGAAATAATTGACGCAGGCGGGCAATTGGTTATGCCGGGCGGTATTGACCCTCACACCCATATGGAGCTGCCTTTCATGGGCACGGTGGCATCCGAAAGTTTTTATACCGGCACGGCGGCGGGCATGGCTGGAGGTACCACATCGATAATTGATTTCGTCATTCCCGATCCTGAACAAAACATTATGGACGCCTATCGGCAATGGCGGCAATGGTCTGAGAAATCTGCGGCCGATTACGGTTTTCACGTCGCTATAACTTGGTGGGACGACAGCGTTCACAAAGATATGGGCACATTGGTGCGCGAAGAAGGTATCAATACGTTCAAGCATTTCATGGCCTATAAAGGCGCCATCATGGCTACGGACGAGATCATGTATAATTCGTTTACCCGGGCGTTAGAGCTGGGCGCCATGCCGACAGTACACGCGGAAAACGGCGAGCTGGTTTATCAACTTCAGAAAAAATTGCTCGCCGAAGGAAAAACCGGCCCCGAGGCCCACCCCTTGTCGCGCCCGCCCGCAGTCGAGGGCGAAGCGGCCAACCGGGCTTTGCGCTTTGCCGAGACCATCGGCGTGCCGCTTTATATCGTCCATGTTTCTACTTCCGAAGCCGTCGAGGAATTAAAGCGCGCCCGCGCCAATGGCCAGCGCTGTTACGGCGAAGTTCTGGCCGGGCATTTGCTGATCGACGAAAGCGTCTATCGCAATCCTGATTGGGACACGGCCGCCGCCCATGTTA
>QIKS01000255.1 GCA_003233025.1 Hellea balneolensis
TGTTTAAAAAAACCGACCCGGATATTCCGGTCATCGTCATTAGCGGCCACGGCAGTGTTGAAACCGCCGTTTCGGCCATTCGCAAGGGGGCTTATGATTATATAGTCAAGCCATTCCCAAGCGAAAAATTGCTCGTCACAGCGACCCGGGCTCTGGAAGCGGTAAAACTACGCCAGGAAAATGAGGAGTTAAAAGAGAAATCCATTATTGATAATACCTTGATCGGCTCGTCGCCCTCCATCAGCCAGTTGCGTCAAAAAATCGTCAAAATCGCGCCGACCAACAGTCGTGTTCTTATCTCCGGGCCTTCCGGGGCGGGCAAGGAATTAATTGCGCGGCTGATCCACGAAAATTCCCACCGGGCGGCGGGGCCATTTCGCGCGGTCAATGCGGCGTCTATGGTACCGGATTTGGTCGAGGAGGAACTTTTTGGGCTGGAGGACAATCACGGTCATGCCCTGAAAACTGGACTGTTGGAACGGGCGCATTTGGGTACGCTTTATCTGGACGAAGTAGCCGATATGCCTTTGGAAACCCAGGGGAAATTATTGCGCCTGCTTGTCGATCAACGTTTTCAGCGCGTGCGCGGGCACAAAGATGTGCAGGTCGATGTGCGGGTGATTACCTCGACCTCCCGGGATTTGGAGAAAGAAACCAAATTGGGCCGTTTTCGTGAGGATTTATATCACAGGCTTAATGTTATGCCGATCAATGCACCTTTATTGAGGGAGCGCCGGGAGGATATCCCTGAGCTGGTCGAGCATTTTATTCACAAATTGGCGACCTCGACGGGCTTGCCTGCGCGCAAGATCGGTGATGATACCATGGCCGCCTTGCAAGCCCATAATTGGCCGGGCAATGTCCGCCAATTACGCAATAATGTTGAGCGGCTGCTGATTTTGGCCACGGGTGAGGCCAATACCGTCATTACCTTGGACTGCTTGCCGCCCGAAGTTTCCATTGTGCGTAAATCAGAACGCCCGCACAATGATGAGCGGATGATTGCGCTACCTTTACGCACGGCCAGAGAAAATTTCGAACGGGAATATTTGCAAACGCAAATTGAGCGCTTTGGCGGCAATATATCAAGAACCGCAAGTTTTATCGGGATGGAGCGATCCGCCTTGCATCGCAAGCTTAAGTCTTTAAAAGTATCCGCGCAGGCAAAGACACCGCAGCAATAGAGAGTTCATATCATGAATATTATTATTTGCGGCGCGGGACGGGTTGGTTACGGCATTGCCAAAAAATTGTCAGCCGAAAAAAATTCTGTCACAGTTATTGATTTAAGCCCGGATTTGATCCGAAATATTTCCACTGAATTGGACGTGCGCGGCATGGTTGGCCATGGTTCCCATCCGGCTGTGCTTAAAAAAGCCGGGGCGGAAACAGCGGATATGATTATCGCAGTTACCTATTCCGATGAGGTCAATATGGTGGCGTGTCAAATCTGCCATTCTCTATTTGGCATGCCGGTTAAAATAGCGCGGGTGCGGGCGCAAGATTATCTGCAAGACGCCTGGCGCGATTTATATTCACGCGAGAACATGCCTATCGACATTATCATTTCGCCGGAAGTGGAAATTGGCAAGTCTATTGTCCGCCGCCTCAACACGCCCGGTGCCTTTGATGTTGTGCCTTTCGCAGGGGGGTTGGTGCAGCTTATCGGTATCCGGATCGGCGATGATTGCCCGATTATCAACACGCCTATTTCACAAATTCCCGAACTTTTCCCGGATTTAAAAGCAACGATTGTCGGGGTTTACCGCGAGGAACAATTATTTGCCCCCAACCCGGAAGATCCGCTGAGCGTTGGTGATGATGCTTATTTTGTTGTCGAGATAAGCCATGCGCAAAGATTGCTGGATATTGTTGGCACCAAGGAAGAAAAAGCGCGCCATGTGGTGATTATTGGCGGCGGCAATGTTGGCTCTTACGTAGCCCAGGAACTTGACAAGGCTGATAATGTTCGGGTGCGGGTGATTGAGAAAAATAAAAAGCAGGCCGAAAAACTGGCCGAGCGGCTTAAGCACACCGTTGTGCTAAACGGTGACGCGCTTAATGCAGCGGTTCAGGAAGAAGCAGGCGTGGGGGACGCGCAAACGGTTTTGTGCTTAACCGATGATGATAAAACCAATATCCTTGCGGGTGTTATGGCAAAATCTTTAGGCGCAAAGCAGATATTTAGTCTGATTAATGATCTTATTTTCCTTGATATCAAATCATCCTTGGACATTGATATGGTGATTGACCCCCGCTCGACAACTGTATCCTCTATTTTGCGCCACGTTAGAAAGGGCCGAATTTTAGATGTTTTTGCTATCGAAGAAGGGGCGGCGGAAGTGATGGAGGGTGAGATTTTGGAAACATCTCCCTTGGCGGGCAAGCTGATTGGGGACGCGAATTTACCAGACGGCATCGCCTTTGGCGCGATTATTCGCGACGGAAGTGTTTTTATGCCAAAGCAAGACCTTGCGCTTAAGAACCGCGACCGGGTTGTTCTTTTGGTTGAAGAAACGGCCCTAAAACATGTGGAACAATTGTTTCGGGTGAGCGCGGATTATTTTTAAGGGCGAGGCGGATTGATGGCTATATCGCGCATTTTTCTCTGGCTTGGATTTGCCTTGCTGTTTTATGCGGCCCTGATGCTGCTTGCTGCTTTGGGCGGTGTTATTATGGGCGAATATTCGGCGGCGCAAGTGTTCGCTGTTCTGGCTTTTATTGTCGGGGCCATAGGCCTTATTGCTTATTTTACCGCCCAGAATACGCCCAAGCAGGAAAGCACCCGCGAAGCGCTGGTTTTTTTGTTTTTGTTTTGGACAATTGTGCCGCT
>QIKS01000104.1 GCA_003233025.1 Hellea balneolensis
CCCGTGACCATAATTATCTATGCATCTGTGACCTGCCCCCATTGCGCGTCCTGGTTTAGTGCGGTGTGGCCGAACATAAAAAAAGAATATGTGCAAACCGGCAAAGTTAGAGCCATCTTTAGAGAGTTTCCCACCAAGCCCGTAAATTTATCCATGGCCGGATTTCAGTTGGCCCATTGCGCGGCGCCAGAAAACTATATGTCGGTCATTGAACATATTATGAGTGAACAGGAAAACACCTTCAAAACCGTTGCCGCAGGCAAGGGCTTACAGACTTATCTGGCCCTCGCCAGAAGTGCCGGGATTGACAATGAAGCGGACATGAACGCTTGTTTTCAAAATCAACAGGGTGTTGAACATATTCGAAGCAGCAGTATATTGGCCCAGGCAGGCGGGATTGCTTCCGTGCCGGGGTTTATTATCAATGGGACGCTCTATCGAGGCAATAGTAATTACCTGCCCCTGTCCAGACATCTTGAAGGCTTAACCAATCAAGATTTTACCACCTTGCCCAAGCCTTAACAAAACCTTAACAAATCCTTTATAAATCCTTGCCATATTGGCTTAAATTGGGAGACTAAGACTATGAGTATCAACACAACATTTGATTCGTTTTTTAAAAGCCTGACCTTGGGCCTGCTCGGCAGTGTTTTGCTGGTTGCATGCGGCGACGCTAACACCAGCTCCGCCCCCAGCGCTGAAGGCGAACGCACATCTTACGAAAATGCTGACGACCACGCACTGGGCGATGTTAATGCGCCAATTACGGTGGTTGAATATGCCTCCGTTGTCTGTCCCGCCTGTGCCAATTGGGCGACAACGGTCTGGCCGGACTTTCGCACGAAATTCGTCGATACGGGCAAGGTTCGTTTTGTCTTTCGCGAATTTCCGACCCCGCCCGTGGATTTGGCTATGGCCGGACATTTGATCGCCAATTGTGCCGCCGAAGATAAATTTTTCGATGTCATTCATATCCAGTTTAAACGCCAGCGTGAAATCCTGGGTTCGTCTGACATCAAAGGTGAATATGTTGATCTGGCAAAATCAGCCGGCATGAGCGAGGCGGATTTTGAAACCTGTATGTCCAATGAGGAAGAAATCGCCCGGCTTAATAACGTGATTAAAACGGCCAATGATTTGGGCGTGACCGGCACACCAACCTTTTTCATCAATGGAACAAGATATAGCAGCCGTGATGCTTTTGCCGTCGAAGATTTTGAAAAAATCTTTGCTGAAATTCTCGGCGAGGCCCAGCCCGAAGAAACTCCGGACGCAAGCCAGGAAGCCGATCAATAAGGTGCGAGGATAATCTATGGGATCATTGCGTTTTCTTTCTGTAAAACTGGTCGGGTTCAAATCCTTTGTTGAACCAACCAGCTTTATAATTGAACCAGGTCTCACAGGAGTTGTCGGGCCAAATGGCTGCGGCAAATCCAATTTGCTTGAAGCCATTCGCTGGGTCATGGGGGCCAATTCGGCCAAAGCCATGCGCGCATCGGGCATGGACGACGTTATCTTTAGCGGCACCAAAACCCGCCCCGGGCGCGGCATGGCCAGCGTCACTTTGAACATTGACAATAGTGCACGCGTCGCGCCGTCTATGTTTAATGATGACGACACCCTTGAGATCACCCGCACCATCACCAGAGGCGCAGGCTCCAAATTTAAGGTCAACGGCAAAACCGTGCGCGCCAAAGATGTGCAGCTTTTGTTTGCCGATGCTTCAACCGGTGCCAATTCGCCGGCTTTGGTGCGCCAGGGACAAATTAACGAGCTGATTTCTGCCAAGCCGCAAAACCGCAGACGGATTTTAGAAGAAGCCGCCGGTATTTCCGGCCTGTATACCCGCCGCCACGAAGCCGAACTGCGCTTGCGGGCGGCAGAAAATAATCTTGATCGACTTGATGATGTTTTGGGCCAAATCGAAAGTCAACTTTTGTCCCTGCGCCGCCAGTCGAGACAAGCGGCGCGCTATAAACGTCTGGCCGGGGACATTCACGAGTACAAAGCCCTGCTGTGGCTCAAGCGTTGGCAGATGGCCATACACAGCCTTGATGACAACAGCCAGGCATTAAAAACCAGTCAGGACCAGGTCAGCAACTTAACGGGAGAAGTTGCAGCCTTTAGCACCCGTCTGGCCGATATCACCGCAACTATAGAGCCGCACCGCGAAGAACAGATTGTTGCGGCTGCGGTGTGTGGTCGTCTAAATGCGGCCAAGGAAGCTTTGGAAAATGACGCCCAGGCAGCGCAAAGTGAAATAAAAAAATTAGAGGCGCGGCACGAATTTCTCATTGGCGATATTGAGCGCGAAGACGCCATCACAAGCGACGCAAAAAATGCCATAGAAAAACTGTCCCAGGAAAACACCCAGCTTGGCGCGGTTGGCAGCACGCGCGACGCCGTTGACGCTGCCAAAGATGCAGCAGGGCACACGACCGCCCTGCGTAGTAAACTGGAAGACAAGAAAACCGCGCTCACCCAGACCAGCGCCGAACAAACCGCACGCCGCGACAATGCTGAGCGCACCTGCCAGGATTTGGCACGGCGACAAGGAAAGCTGGAACAAGAACTGGCCAGTGTAGCCACTGCATTGTCAGAATTTGACAACGCTGCCAACACGGCCAGTGAAGAACAAAATCTGTTTTCTGCCTCCTTTAGCCAAGCCGGCGAGCGTTTGGCTCACGCCCGCAAATCTGAACAAAAGGCACTTGTCAAAAAACAAGCCGCAGAAACCAGTGAGCGCGAACGCAGAGACGAGCTTTCCAGCGCCCAACAAAAATTATCAGAAGCTGGGGCCGAACAAAAAGCCTTAAAAGC
>QIKS01000237.1 GCA_003233025.1 Hellea balneolensis
CCCGTATCCGCCCGTCGGATGTGATCGGTCGCCATGTGAAATTAAAGCGGCAGGGGCGTGAATTTGCCGGGCTGTCGCCCTTTACCAGCGAGAAAACGCCAAGCTTTTTTGTCAATGACGAGAAAGGCTTTTATCACTGCTTTTCTTCTGGCAAACACGGTGACGCCATTTCATTTTTGATGGAAGTAGAAGGCTTGTCTTTCCCCGAAGCAGTTGAACATTTAGCCAATATGGCCGGCATGTCTTTGCCCGAAATCGACCCCCAAGCCGAGGCAAAGGCCGCCGAGAATAAAAAATCCATCAACTGGATTGAAGCCGCGCAAAATTTCTTTGAAAAATCCTTGCGCCGCGACATTGGCAAACAAGCGCGCAGCTATCTTAAATCCCGCGGCTTGACCAATGAAGACTGCAAGCGGTTTGGCATTGGCTACGCACCCGATAGCTTTGATGCTTTGCGCGATGAACTGGTGCAGCAAGGGGCGTCCTTGGAGCGGCTGATCGGGGCGGGTTTGTTGATTAAACCTGACGAACCGGCGCACAATAAGAAGCCGTGGGACAGGTTTCGAAACCGGATTATGTTCCCGATTACCGACCCGCGCGGGCGGATGATTGCTTTTGGCGGGCGGGCTTTAAGCAAAGATGACAAGGCCAAATATCTTAACTCCCCCGAGACGGATTTGTTCCATAAAGGTCGGCTGCTTTATCGTTATCCTCACGCCAGAAAAGCCCTGCACACGCCTAAAAACGGGGCGAGAGGGCTAATTGTTGCCGAAGGGTATATGGATGTTATTGCCTTGGCCAAAGCCGGGTTTGACCATGCGTGTGCGCCTTTAGGCACAGCATTGACGGAAGATCAATTGGCGCTTTTATGGCGCGCCGGGCCAGAACCCACACTGTGCTTTGACGGCGACAGCGCTGGCCTGCGCGCCGCATTTCGCTCTGTCGAGCGGGCTTTGCCTTTGCTGCGCCCTGGCCAAACCTTGCGCTTCGCCCTGCTGGCAGATGGCCAGGATCCGGATGATTTGCTGCGCGCCCACGGCCCTGTCGCCATGCAGACGGTTTTGGATAAATCTGTCGCCCTTGTCGATATGGTCTGGCGGCGCGAAATTGAGCGCGAACGGCTGGACACACCCGAAGCACGAGCCGGGCTTAAGGACAGGATTTTTGCGCTGCTGCGTGAGATCAAACATGAAGGCGTGCGCGATCAGTATAAAACCACCCTGCTGGGTAAATTTGACGCCGAATTTGGTCGCCCGAAATGGACGCCGGGCACATCGTCAAAAACCAAGGGCGGGGACTGGAAGTTAAAGCAAAAGCCAAATGCATCCCAGAAAGCCGAAATGCAGGTTATTGCCGTGCGTTCGGCCCATGAGCGGCGAATTATCGGCGCCGTATTGGAATGGCCAGCTTTGCTTGAAACTGTCGATCAGACGCTTTTTAGCCTGCAATTTGACACGGCCGAAGCCCAACGCTTGCAAAATTCGCTTTTAAACTACTGGCAAGACACAATATCTGTTGATAAACGCGCCCTCCATGCCCATATAGAGGATGATAAGCTGACAAAACTGCTCAGCTCCTATCGGCGCGACCGAAATTTGACCATCGCAGCCATGGGGGGACAAGACGCAGATATTAAAACCCGCACCCGGTTTTGGCTGGATGAGGTGAGGGCCTTACAGGCACGCGAGAGCGAACTGGAGGCACGGACAGAGACACGCGAACGAATGGCAGAAACCATTCGCGCAGAAAACGCAGACGGGTTAAGCCGTCTGGTGCGCTTAAACCGTGAGGAGCGCAAATAGAAGGTGCGCATCTTGCGCGCCATGAGAGTTTCGGGTTTTAACCTTGTGCCCAAAAGCACAGGGCTGAAGCCCTTTGGTGTAACGGGCTTGTCTCTTTAGCAGAGCGAGCTAACTGGAGAATAAATCTATGGCAAAGACCGCCACCAAGACAACAGCCAAAAAAACCACACGCAAAAAAGCGGCACCTAAAAAGGCCGCCGTGAAAAAAGCAAAAGCTAAAAAAGCGCCAGCAGAAGTGGTTGAAGCCGTGCCCGCGCCGCCAGCGGAGAAAACCACAATGCTGGACATGAACAATAATGAAGTCAAACGCATGATTGCGGTGGCGCGCAAAAGCGGATTATTGGCCACGAGTGAACTGAACAAGCATATTCTTTCGGATAATGTTACGCCGGAGCAAATCGAAATTACCTTGGCGCAATTATCCGATCTTGGCATTTCGGTTATTGACGACAAAGACCAGGGCGATACGTCGCGCAACACATTGACCAAAGCAGACACCCGCGTGGTCAAAGGCGGCAATTCCAAGGATGAACTTGACCGCACTGACGACCCGGTGCGCATGTATTTGCGCGAAATGGGGACTGTGGAGCTTCTGTCTCGCGAAGGCGAAATTGCCATAGCCAAACGCATTGAAGCCGGTCGCGATACCATGATTAAAGGCCTGTGCGAAAGCGCTTTGACCTTTGAAGCGATTATGGTGTGGCGTGAGGAGCTGGAAGAAGGCGGCATTTTACTGCGCGATATTATTGATCTCGACAGCACCTATAATATTTCCATTGGCAATATCCAGATTGATAATTCTGCTGCCGCTGTGCGGCGCGAAAAAATCGAGCGCGGCGAAATTGAAGCCAATGAGGAAGACGAGAAAAAGGAAGAGCCAGAAGAAGACACCAGCCCGACCTATAAGGAAGGCGAAAAGCCTGTTGACGACGACGAGGAAGAAGACGAAGACGAAAAAGCCAATCTCTCCATGGCCGCCATGGAGGAAGAACTGCGCG
>QIKS01000013.1 GCA_003233025.1 Hellea balneolensis
AGCGAAAGAGCAGGAATAATCCCATGACGACATCAGTTTAACTGCGCGCAGATTTTGCGTGGGGAGTCGACCATGAAACGCTTGTTATTATTCACTGCCCTTTCGACATGGACAATAGTGCCGGCTTATGGGCAAACCATGGAAGATATTACCAACCAATGGGACAAAATCTGCGCACAGCCAAAATCCCCGGATGAAAATGGTGATGTGGTCATCAAAACTTGTGATCCTTATCCCCACAGCCGAGATATTGTTGTCACAGGGTCACGGATAGGCTTTGTCAGGCGAAATGATTATACGGCCCCGACATCCATCATCAATATTGATGATATCCAGAACCGTAATAATGCCTATATTTCGGATCTCTTGCGCTCCGTTCCCGGTGCATCAATAAATCGTTCCGGGCCAGCAGGGAGCCTCACCCAGCTTCGCTTGCGTGGCTCGGAAGGTAATCATGTTTTGGTGATTGTCGACGGGATCGAAGTATCCAATCCCAATACGGGCGAATTTGATTTTGCCTCTTTGCGCAGCGAGGATGTTGTACGCATTGAAATTTTGCGCGGCGAACAATCCGCCCTGTGGGGCGGCGACGCCATTGGCGGCGTGGTCAATATCATTACGCGGGCTGGCGAGACGGATGAACGCTACCGTATATCTGTTGAAGCGGGCAGTTTTAATACATTTGAGGCGCAAATCTCTGCGACCATCCCACTAGGCGGCGCGGCGCTGTCTATCAATGGCAATGGCTTTACCACAGACGGTTATGACGTATCCGGGCTTGGCGGCGAACAAGACGGTGCGACAAGCCGAGCGATTAATATCGGGCTTAACAATATTAAATTTGGCGGGCTAGACCTGTCGGGTAAGTTTTCCGCCAGCCACGCCATTTCCGAATTTGATACGGATACGGATTTTAGCGGGCGGCTGGATAATACGGACGCCGAACTTGAAACAAATACCACGGCAGGCCGCATCGCGGCCCGTTTTACCGTGGCCGGTTTTGACAATCTCGTCAATCTAAGCTTGACCGATACAAAACAAAATACCACAGGTACCGGGTTTCGTAACGACACCACAGGCAAGCGTACGCAGATAAATTGGGCGGCGGAAAAGACCTGGGCTGCACACAGGTTCACAGTATTGGCGGAAATCGAGCGGGAAGAATTTTCCAATTTTGGCGGCGTTGGTGCAGATCAAAACCAAAACGAAAGCATTCAAAGCCATGCTCTTGCCGCTGATTACCGCTTCAACCAGGGAGCCATCACCCTCTCCGCATCCGGGCGGGCGGCTTTCAATGACCGCTTTGACAACAGCCAAACTTGGCGCATCGGCGCAGGTTACGCCTTCGATAATTTCGGCGGACGTATTCGCGCCTCCATAGGCACGGGTGTGAAAAACCCTTCTTTTACAGAATTGTTTGGTTTCTTCCCGGCGTTTTTTGTTGGCAATCTTGACATCACGCCCGAGACATCTACCGGATACAATATCGGATATGATCAAAAATGGAGTGGCTGGAATTTCAGTGTCGATTATTTTCGCTCCGATTTGCAAAATGAGATTTTTACCGATTTTGCCGTATTCCCCGCCACCGTTTTCAACCGCACCACCAAAAGCAAACGCGAAGGTGTAGAGCTTGAGGGGCGCGGCTCTCTTGGTGACAAGATTGACGTGCGCGCCTCCGCAACTTTTCTGGACGCCGAGGAAAATGGCGTGCGCGAGCTGCGTCGCCCGAAATTTCTCGGCAGTGCCACTGCCACGTGGATGCCTGTGCAAGACTTAAGCCTGACAGTGTCGCTGGATCACACTGGCAACCAAATTGATACGGACTTCGCGACATTTTCCCGTGTGCAGCTGGACGCTTTCACATTGGTCGGGCTAAACATAAGCTATCATTTAAACAATGCTGTCGCGCTGTCCGTGCGCGGCGAAAACTTGCTGGACGAAGACTACGCGGAAGTGGTCGGATTTCGCGCACAAGGACGGGGGGTCTATGCGGGTATTTCTGCTAATTTTTAGCGCACTTTTATTCATGGGCGCGGATGACCAAGACCGCCTGCGCATTGTCTCGACGTCGTTGTGCGGCGACAGTTATGTTCTGTCTATGGGGGGCGAACAAAACATTCTCGCCTTGTCCTGGCAATCCGGTGACAACATGTCCCCGGCCCCGCAAACTATGCGCAAAAACCCTAAAGCTTGGGACGATATCGAACGCTTGCTAGCGTTAAGCCCAACTCTGGTCGTTTTTGGCGCGGGCGAAGGCGGGCAGGCGAAACCCTTATTGGATAAGGCCGGTATTGCCCATATCAGCATAGATTGGGGCGAAGATTTCCCGTCTATAACCAAAAACTTCGCCGCTCTGGCCAAAGCCTTGGGCAAACAAGCACCGACATTTAAAACCCCTGCCCTGTCAAAAAGAGCTTCCCGCCCTGCCCTTCTCTATTTGTCCGCATCCGGGGGGACGGCGGGGCCGGGCACCTATGTTGACGCAGCGATTACGGCGGCGGGCGGGGTTAATATCATCACCACGCCTGGCTGGCACACCCCTGACCCCGAAACCCTTGCCACCCTCAAACCCGACCTGATCGTGTTGTCATTTTTCAAAGACGGTTATGCCAGCATCAATGAGGCGGGCCTGCGCCACAAAACCCTGCAAGCGAAAATCAACGCCACCCCCCATGTTCATGTGCCCGGAAAATTATGGCCTTGCGCCGGGCCGGGCCTGTATGAAGCCACCGCGATTATCGCTGGTGCCATCGCGGAGCTAAATTGATGCGCGTCATAGTTCTCACCAT
>QIKS01000098.1 GCA_003233025.1 Hellea balneolensis
AACTGCTCTCAATGCCCCATAAACGCCCACAGCAAGCACGCTCACGCTTTACCGTGGATGCTGTCTACGGTGCTTTGGTTCGGATTTTGGATAATGGTAATTGGTCCAATGTCAGCATGCGACGCCTCGCAGAAGAAAGCGGTTATGCCGTGGGCACTCTTTATGACTATTTTCCAGATAAATTTGCCGTTCTGTCCGGTTATGTGCGTACGGCAATAGAAGCCCGTTTAGCCCTCATGTCCGAAATCACAGAAATGGATTGGCGCAAACGCGTAAAACGGGCAGTTCAAATTATGCTTGGACTTGGCGTCGACGTTCCGATCCTGTTTCCGCGTCTCATGGAATTGGAATATAAGATCGCTGGAGAAGGGCAACATCAGCGTGTTTTTCGTGAGTTTGTTACTGCTTGGACAGGCATCCTTGGAAAGGATACAGCCTTGAAGGGTATTTCCGCCTCAGATATAGAAATTGTTGTTCTATTGTCATGGGGTAGTTGGCGTTACAGTGCTCTTCTTGGCCCGAAATTCATGCAAGACGAAGTCCTTTCCAATTATGATAGCGGATAAAACCAAAGCAAAGTTAGACGGGTTACCGTCGGTATCTACCGTGTACAATTATGTGTACAAAATGAGCAAGACAATAATTGTATTTATGAGATAAAACATCGATTTACATAGGGAAGTATTTTATAAAGTTCGGGCAAGGAAGCGAACCCAATAACTTCTCGGCCGCACCATTATACATATCTCACGGCGCGAAGAAGCGGCGAACGGTCGCCGGGGCGCGGCAGAGAGCCGAATATGAGATTGTGGCATGATAATGCGTGCCACTGCAATCACTCTGGAAAATTCAATCGGATGGATGGGTTCGCTGCCGCCCAGAGGTGTGCCGTTAACGGGAATAAGGGCATTGATAGGCACGGATTTTGGTGGTGGCGTCATTTGCGCCAACGCACACAACAGTCCTATGCGGTCTTGAAATGTCCGGGTTGAAATGACCCGGCCATAATCGTCCGGAGACGTGTCGATATTATGATTGTAATGGGAGCTATATACATAACTAGCCAAAAGGAAATTAAATCCCGTTTCGTATAGGCCCTCACATAGCTAAAAAGCGGGCATTAAAGACAAATGCCTAGCGCTATCCAGTACCTATTTTACGTCCGTCTAAATTTTTGCCCTCAAGCCTCATTCTGTGTCTGTACTTATCAAGTTCGTGTCCGGCATGTGTGATTGCCGCGTCTTTTAAATACGCCCCGTATTTGCTAAAAACGGGATAGCCCTGCACCTTAAGTAATTCATCAAACTTTGTGCTCATTTCAGTCATTGTCACCTATTGCCTTCGAAAGCAAGGCAGCCTAAATGAGTAGTCAACCCGGAACTAAACCGTGACAAGTCCAGTGCTTTAATATTTTAATGATTGTCGAAGGCAGGCCACAAGGTTGACGCCACTCTAAAACTTCGCAAACGCTTGCTCAAATCCGCCCATATACCCTCTTATATCAACCAACCTGTCCGCGGTGTCTGAGTTTTTGATCGGCAAGCACACAGGCCAGCATGGCTTCGGCGATGGGGACAGCGCGGATGCCGACGCACGGGTCGTGGCGGCCTTTGGTGCTGATCTCAATTTCTTCGCCGTCGCGTGTGACGGAACGTACAGGGGTCAGGATGGATGATGTGGGTTTGATCGCCATGCGGGCAACGATTGTATCGCCGTTGGAAATCCCGCCCAAAATTCCGCCGGCATGATTGCTCAGGAATTTGTGCTTGCCGTCTTGCATGGTAATTTCATCGGCATTTTCACTGCCGCTAAAGCTGGCCGATGCAAAGCCTGCGCCGATCTCCACGCCCTTGGCGGCGTTAATCGACATCAGAGCGCTGGCAATTTCCGTATCCAGCTTAGCATAAACCGGTGCGCCCCAGCCGGCAGGCACGCCGCTAGCATGTACTTCGACAATAGCGCCGACCGAATTGCCGGATTTACGTACCTCGCCAAGATAATCGGCCCAGTGCGCGACCATATGTTTGTCCGGCGAAAAAAATGGGTTGTTGGATACTTCATCCCAGTCCCAATTATCGCCGTCAATCATCTTGGGGCCGATCTGGATCAGCGCGGCGCGGATGGTAATATCAGGCCCGAGAATTTTGCGGGCAATCGCCCCCGCCGCCACCCGGCACGCGGTCTCGCGGGCACTGGAGCGTCCGCCGCCCCGGTAATCGCGAAATCCGTATTTGGCGTCATAGGTGAGATCCGCATGGCCAGGTCGGTAGCGGTCTTTGATATCAGCATAATCACGAGAGCGCTGATCGGTGTTGTCAATCATCAGGCTGATCGGTGTGCCGGTTGTCCGTGGCCCGTCCGTGGTTTCGTCCTCAAACACGCCTGAAAGAATGCGTACTTTGTCGTCCTCCTTGCGCTGGGTGACAAATTTGGAGCTGCCGGGTTTGCGTTGATCGAGATATATTTGAATATCTTCAGGGCGCAAGGAAAGCCCCGGCGGGCAGCCGTCAACAACGCAGCCAATGGCAGGCCCGTGGCTCTCCCCCCATGTGGTAAATCTGAATAAATGTCCGAATGTATTATGTGACATGATTTATCTCACGGCAAGTTCGCGTAGCGAACGCCTCCGATGGGGCGCGCATAGGCGCGGCGCCCGGTCGGGCTTGCCAAACACCAAGAGGTGTTTGGTACACCGACAACACAGTCGCAATAGTTGCAGACGGTCGGGCTTGCCAAACACTAAGGGGTGTTTGGTACGGGGGGCGTACTGAGGAGGTGGTGCGAGGGAGGACGGTGTTGAGAATAAATATCATCATGACGTGGCCTTGTTGAAAGACAACTTAATGCAGATGGGGTAAAGTACAAGTTAAAATGAACGGGAGCCTGCGCGCACGCGGATGGATTGAGGGGCGGGGGGGACGAGAGTTTCGAAGGCTTTTTGACATTTTAAGAATGCGGTCATACTGCCGTATTGGCTGTCAGGGTGGTAGAACTTGGCTTTCTTACGCCAGGCGCTGCGAATATCGGTTTCGCGGGCGGTCATATTTAAACCCAATGTCATGATTGCTTCGTGACGCGTCATGTCCCCATCTCTTTTTGTTATGATTGTACGTGCTAGACTTATTTTAGCTATGCCCGTAAGGTAAATACCGTCCTAACAAAGATGGTTAATTGTTGATAAATCCGAATTTTTTTAGCCGAAATATTTTATGATGAA
>QIKS01000147.1 GCA_003233025.1 Hellea balneolensis
CAAATTCGCCCTCGTGATCAATTTGGTAGTGCAGGCTACTGAGCCAGCGCTGGGGTATTTTTTGAGAGCCGTCCGTTGCGACTTGCACTGTTTTATATTTAACATTCGGGTTGGCAAATCTTGCCAGAATACTGGCCTTATAGTCTTCAATATCAATATTTTCTGGCACATTGAGGCCGGGGGTGATCTCCACATCCATCATTTTTTTGACATAACCGATAATGGTTTCGTCCTGACTAGCTTCGTAAATATAATCGTACCCAGCCAGATACCCCAGATAGGCAATGGCGGAATGCGCGCCGTTTAACAGGCGCAGTTTCATGTCTTCATAAGGACTAACATCTTCGACTATTAACGCACCCGCCTTTTCCCAGGCAGGACGTCCGCAGGCAAAATCGTCTTCGACCACCCATTGGCGAAACGGCTCGCAAACCACCAACGCCCGGTCTTGCACATTGATTTTTTCCGCGACGGCCAAGTAATCAGCTTCCGTCGTTGCAGGCACCATTCTGTCCACCATAGTACACGGGAACCGACAATGCTCATCTATCCAATTTTTCGTCTCTAGGCAGGCTTTGTTGGCAAATACCAACAAGGCTGCTTTTAAAACTTTGCTGTTTTCAGGCAAGTTGTCGCAACTCATCATTGTTAAAGCCTGCCCCTGCCTGCGCCTTATTTTCAGAGCGGCCAGCAAATAACCAAAGATGGTTTTTGGGGTATCAGGGTTTTTCAAATCGTGCAAAATGTCCGGGTGGTCTTGTTGTAATTCTCCTGATGCCGGATCCAGATAATAGCCTTTTTCTGTGACCGTCAGGGAGACTATTTTTACGCCGCCGTCTGCAATGGCTTCAATGAGGCGGTTAGGGTTTTCCGGCGCAACCAGAACCTGTTTGACCGCGCCGATCAGGCGTATTTCCTCGCTGTTTTCATCGCGCTCTAAAACCGTATAAAGATTATCTTGTGCACGCAATTGATCACGCATATCCGCACGGCGCAAGCTCGCACCGAGAATGCCCCAGTTTCCGCCCATCATGTTATCTGGCATGTCAAGAACGTCTTCGGTATACACCGCCTGGTGGGCCCGGTGGAAAGCGCCGATGCCCAAATGGACAATACCGATTTTTGTGGCGGCCCGGTTATATTTAGGACGCCTTACGGCTTGGGGTAAGTTGTCAAGCGTAGTGGCACTCAGGCGTTTCATAACAATTTTCAAAGTTTGTAGGCGGATTTCGCCAGATTATAGCTTAGGTCTTTTGCCAGTTCGTGGGCTTCCGTCTCGCCGAGGCGGTGGTCACAGACCAGTCCTGCCAGAAACCCGCAATCAATTCGCCGCGCAACATCATGGCGGGCGGGAATGGACAGAAAGGCCCGTGTATCGTCATTAAATCCAACCGTATTATAAAACCCTGCCGTTTCCGTGACCTGCTCGCGGTAGCGGCGCATCCCTTGCGGACTATCATGAAACCACCAAGCGGGGCCAAGTTTAAGCGCCGGGTAGTGTCCGGCCAGAGGTGCCAGCTCTCGGCTATACGTCGTCTCGTCCAAGGTGAATAATATAATGGTCAATCGGGCGTCATTTCCGTGCTTGTCCAGTAAAGCCTTTAAGTTATGCACATATTGCGCGGCGACGGGAATATCTGCGCCCATATCGCGGCCATATTTTTGGAATAATTGGCGGTTGTGATTGCGGAAAGAACCGGGGTGAATTTGCATAACCAGACCATCATCAACGGACATGCTCGCCATTTCCGTGAGCATGTGCCCGCGAAAATGTTCTGCTTCCTTTTGGTTTAATCCGCCGTTCAGGGCTTTGGTAAATAGAGTTTCAATCTCTGCTTTTGGCAAATCAGCCGTAAAAGCAGTCGGGTGACCATGGTCTGTCGCCGTCGCGCCATTTTCAATGAAAAAGGCGCGCCTGTTCCGTAATGCCGATAGATACCCAGCATAGGAGGATGTGTCCTCACCGCAAATTTCGCCCAGTTTTTCAATATTGGCAACAAAACCCTCAAAATCAGGATCGACCACCGGGTCTGGTCGGAAGGTGGGGATAACACGTCCAGGCCAGCCGGATGTTTTTATGGTTTTGTGGTGCTCCAAATTATCCAAGGGGCTGTCCGTTGTTGCGAGAAGTTCGATATTAAACTGGTCAAATAAAGCGCGCGGTAAATACGCGGCTTGCGATAGTTTATCAGCGATATTGTCATAGTACTCATCTGCCGTATGAGCGTTTAGCTCTATGTTGATATTGAACACGGTTTTGAAAACATAGTTCATCCAGGTACGGGTAGGGGTGCCGCGAAACAGATAGTAGTTTTTTGCAAAAATTCCCCACGCCTTGCGCGGATCAGTACCCGGCTGTCCTATCCCGAGCGTAGCCAAATCAATCCCCTGAGAATACAACATGCGGAAAATATAATGATCCGGGGTGACAAAAAGATCGGTGGGATTATCGAAGGGTGTGTTTGTGGCAAACCAGGCCGGGTCCGTATGCCCATGGGGGCTAATAATCGGCAGGTTTTGCACACCTTCATATAAGCTACGCGCGATTTTGCGCACGGATTTTTCTGTGGGAAACAGCCTGTCTTGGTGGTGTTCAATTTGTCTGTGCATCAAAATTCCATATCGTCTAAGCAGTGCTACCAAAATATATCCTTACTTATAGCGCACTTCTGATCTAAAGATTAGATTTATTGCATATAAAAACAATGTGGCAAAGCCAATAATTTGGAAAAATAAACATTACGTCATGTTTTATTACACACATTTTCT
>QIKS01000250.1 GCA_003233025.1 Hellea balneolensis
CGGTTTTACCCACACCCGTCGGGCCGATCATTAAAATATTTTTAGGCGTGATTTCATCGCGCAAATCACCAGGCACATTTTTACGCCGCCACCGGCCGCGCAGCGCAATGGCCACAGCCCGCTTGGCATCAGATTGGGCGACAATATGACGGTCAAGTTCAGAAACAATTTCACGCGGCGAAAATTCAGACATATGATATCCTTTGTTGCCTTTGAGATAAGAAATACGGCCTAAAATTCAAGTGTTATTTTACAGGCGGAAATATCTTTTCCGCCAATCCTTGTCGGGGCAAAACCTTCAAAACGCCGCGCCGGGCCGTGTGCCAGCCTGCGCCCAGAAAGACAATGCCGCCACCGAGCAAGAGCAGGGTCACGGCGACGACTGTGCCAAAATCAAGCCCTGTATCTTTAATCAGCATGGCAATAGCCAGGCCCGCATAACCAAATGAGGAGACCAATAAGGCCCGGCGGTTAATGGCCAGACCGATCAGGGCCAGCGCCCCGATAATCAACAGCATGATCAGGGCATCGGTTTTGCCCAGACTGGGCACCGGGATGATGTTAAACAATTTGACGGTTTTTAGGGACAGCACCTGAATGGCGATGCCGTGCAGGATGAGGGGCGCGGCCGTAAAGTGCAGCCAGAATGCATTGTCGGCAAATCGGGTTAAGCGTCCTGTATCCTTGGCGTCATAAACCAGTGCGCTCGCGAACAGGGCAATGCCGGATAGTAAGAGGAAAAACCCGAGCGGGATGATGCCGCCCACCAAGCTATAGGCCAGCATCACCAGCGCAATAGCGATCAACGCAATGCAAAACGGTAAGCGGAAGCGCCAGTAAAACAGCAACATTGCCCCCAACACCACAAGCGCCGGCAACACGCCCGGCGCGGCATTGATACTGGGCAAGAGCTTGGCGGCGGCCACGGAGATAAACTTTAAAAACCCCAGAGCGATGATTAACGTCGGCAAATGGGCCCGCTTTTTCTTGCCAAAATACTCCGCCTGCACCCACATTAACCCGGCCAGCAAAAGATAAATCGCCCCACTATTGGATATGGCGCCAAAAGCCAAAAGCCCGAAGGCAAATAGACCCAAGCCCGTCGCAATAAACACATCGGAGAACGAGCGCACAAAGCGCATATCATCTTCATTGCCGATCTGGGCCCTGTCTTCATCGATGGGAATTTGTTTTAGCGGTTTGTCCGGGGCGGCTTTAGCCCGCAAGGCTTTGGCCTGCTCCGCATCAATAATCCCCGCCTTTAGCGCCGCGTCAATTTGCTTCGGTGTCATGTCGGTCATGGGGGAAGACTAGCAAATTTTACTTGTGATGCAAAGAGAAGTTAATCCGTGAAAAACACATGATGGTTTAAGGAACAGTCTTCTTTTTCTAATAAATATTGTTCATCTTCGAGGTAGTATTTTGCTTTGCCAGGGTCATCACCCGCGAAAGCTTTGACCGAGTCAAGGGATTCCCAAATGGTGACAAGTAAAAAATGGGCTATATCGCCTTCGTCACGACGAGTAAAAAACAACTGCACCAGCCCGTCTACAGATCCATAATCCGGCGCGGCGCGCTCGACCATAAATGTTTCATAGGCGTCCGCATCACAAAGTTTCGTGCGCCCGTGCCATGTTCTTAAAATCACGATAGCCCTTTCGTTTTGCACCAAGCTCAATCAATAGCAATTTTTCTTCGTAAGGCAAGATGCCCAAGCCCCGCTCCTTGTGGCATAGGTTTTGCAAATCAGTAGAGACAAAGGGGTTTAACTCTATTTCTGTGCCAAATGCAGATAGGGTGCCGTTTTATTTTCGACGCATGGCCGCTTTAATTTCCGGGCGGTCTTCGGCGGTTTTTAGAAATTTCGGGTCTACGCGCATTTGTGAGCGTTGCTCATAAGCGTAACCATAAGACAAGATTTGCGCGTCTTCATTCATGGCCCCCATAATTGAGACGCCAATAGGCAAACCATGAACCTCGCCCATGGGCACTGTTATGTGGGGATAACCGGCTATTGCCGCTAGTGAGCCCGACCCTGCCCAAGCGGGCCACACATCACCATTGACAGGGTCAATCCGGCTTGCAATCGGACCGGAGGGCCCTACCAATGCACTAATATTATATTTGGCTAATAGCGCATCTATTCCTTGTTCGCGGGATGCGGACTGGACAGCCGCCAGCGCTTCCTTATACGCCGGACTGTTCAGATCTCCAAGAGCTTCGCTTGCCTCAAATATGCTTTGGTCAAACAAAGCCAGTTCTATGTCTGCGTGGGCTTTGTTAAAGGCGATGGTTTGTGCAAGAGACCGAGCTTGCACAGCCGGAGCCGCACTTGCAAGGTACTCGTTTAAGGTAGCTTTAAACTCGTATTTTAACACATCGAAAGATTTGCTGCCTGTGCGCACGCGCTCAAATTCATCAATTTCAATTAAAATAGCGCCTGCATCTTCCATAGTTTTCAGCGCCCCGTTAAACCGCGCCAGAATATCCGCATTCTCTCCTTGCGAGAACCGCATCACACCAAGGCGTGCGCCCTTTAATGAATTTGTGTCCAGAGCACTTGCATATCTCGTTTTGGCACGACCTGTCGCCATGGCGTCCAGCATCATGGCGGCACCCGTAACGGTTTTGGTCATCGGCCCGGCCGTATCTTGAGAGAAAGATATGGGCACAATAAAATCTTGCGCGACCAAACCTACGCTGGGCTTAAACCCGACAACACCGTTGATATTTGAGGGGCAAATGATTGAGCCATTTGTTT
>QIKS01000052.1 GCA_003233025.1 Hellea balneolensis
GGTGTCGCCGCCGTCCATAAAGACATCTATTTGCGGGATGACATTAAAGGCAATTTGCTTAGGGAAATTTTCAGGTGTCGGCGAATCATTGACATAAACACCCTTGGTTTGCGTCCACAATTCGTCCATGGCCGCCCTGCCCGCGCCCGACGTGCTTTGGTAAGTTGAGACCACCACCCGTTTGATGACTGCCGCGTCGTGCAAAGGTTTAAGGGCGACGACCAATTGTATAGTCGAGCAATTGGGATTGGCAATAATCCCCTTGTTTTTAACCCCGTCCACAGCGTGAGCATTGACCTCTGGCACCACCAAGGGCACTTTTTCGTCCATGCGCCATGTGGAGGAATTATCAATAACGATCGCGCCCGCATCGGCAATTTTCGGCGCCCATTGCTTGGCCACCTTGCCGCCTGCGCTCATCAAGGCAATATCGACACCGGTAAAATCAAACTGTTCGATATCGTGGCATTTTAGGTCCCGGTCCCCATAGCTTACCACCCGGCCCAGCGAGCGACGCGACGCGATAGCAAACACTTTGTCCACATCCAGATCGCTGTCCGCCAGAATATTGAGCATTTCCGTGCCGACATTTCCTGTCGCGCCAACAATTGCAATTTTTAAAGCCATGAATTTATTCCTATACGTCCACTATAATAATCCGCCGCCCCTGCCGGAGCGGACAGCATGAAGAAAAACAAAAACGCCAATAACACAGCAAAGCCGGCAATGCCAAAAATGATGCGCATAAAACGGTCATCCTTAAGCGCAGCCTGCCGGCGCCTTTCTTGCGCGGCGCGTGAGCGCCTAAACATGCGCGCTGACGGGCGTTCATAATTTTCCCCCGCGCCGTGTTTAGACTTGCCGGGGGGCTGCTCTGGTTTTTTCATCATATCCTCAAAATACCTGCAAAGCTTGTTTGCTCCGCCTATCTTCTTACGCTATAAAGTGTTTGTGAGAAAAATAAACACCGCCTTGATGATTTTAACCGCCTTTTTTTGGGGTGTTGGCACCCTGCAAGCCGACGGGGAAGAAAATCCGCATTACACCCAAATCAAAGGGGATGCTTTAAAGGCCGTGTTTTTTGATACAATGATGCTCGGCGAATACCGTTTGTTTCGCGGTGACAGCCAAACTTACACCTACACCGAATTTCATTTCGCAAATGGCACAACGGATTATATTGAAGGCGCGGACAAGAGAGAAGAAGGACTGTGGAACATTATCGGCGACGATAAAATATGTTACCAATATCCAAAGAGCGAAAATTATCGCCAGATTTATTGCTTTCTCGTTTATCAGATACAGGGCTGTTACTATAAATTCTCGCCCTATGACATGACACTAACCGGCCCCATAAACTGGGACAGATGGACATCCCGCGCCGTCCGCAAAGGCAGCGGCGCCAGTTGCGCCGACGCGTTCAGTTAACCCGACCGACCTAACAAGCACGAGCGGAGGGGGGAGAAATAGGTTTTGTGCTCCCTCTTCCCCAAACCACCCGTACACCCCCGCTACCAAACACTTCTTGGTGTTTGGCAAGCCCGACCGGGCGCCGCGCGAATGCGCGCCCCTTCGGAGGCGTGAGCGCAGCGAACTTGCCGTGAGATATATACAAGAGGCGAGGAGGGCCCAAGGCCCGACCGGGAATGCAAGAATGGTGGGTGCGGAGGGACTTGAACCCCCGACCAGCCGGTTATGAGCCGGCGGCTCTAACCAGCTGAGCTACACACCCCCAATTGGTTCTGGCGCGCTGTATAACTTGCGCATGGGCTTATGGAAAGCCTTAAGTGTAGAAGAGATTTGGCAAATCGCACTTAATATGCGAAAAACCAGCAGTAATTGTGAATTTCAAACGAAACTTTAGGAGATGGGCATGAAAAAAATTATTTTGGTCGCGGCAAGTGTTTTGGCAATATCGTGCAGCGCACAGACGGGTATTGCCCACGAAACCGCGCCTGCCCCTTATCACGAAAAGAGCGGAACGCTTTATGTTTCCGCAACCGGCCAGGTTAGCCAAGCGCCAGATCAGGCGAGCGTTTCGGCGGGTGTTGTTACCCAGGCACCGGACGCCGCATCTGCCATGCGCCAAAATGCGGCTCAAATGAGCGCAGCATTTAAAGCCTTAAAAGAGGCGGGGATTAAACAGCGCGACATCCAGACATCACAAATGTCCCTGCGGCCACAATATGACCGCGAAAACCGCAAAGCCCCCCGCATTACCGGTTATGAAGTGCGCAATACGGTCACGGCCAGAACCGAAAAGCTTGAAAAAGTTGGCGCCATGCTCGATGCCTTGGTCAGCGCCGGGATCAACAATATTAACGGTGTTACGTTTTCGATAAGAGACAGTAAATCTGCAAAAGACAAGGCGCGGCTGGAGGCAATTTCTGCCGCCCGTATCAAAGCGCAAGCCATGGCGAAGGCGGCAGGTGTTAGCTTGGGGAAGGTTTTGGAAATTCGTGAAAACACGGGCGGCTTTCGCCCCGAAGCAAATTTGTTGCAGGTTCGCGCGTTCAGCGACGCATCGCCGACCCCGATTGCGGCTGGAGAACAGACCTTGTCGGTTACAGTCAATATAAGCTATGCCCTTGATCAATAAAATGGCACGCCCTATAAGAGCTTCATGCGCTTTGGGGAACATTTTTTAGAGGAGTTGAAAGCCCGTATCCGCCCGTCGGATGTGATCGGTCGCCATGTGAAATTAAAGCGGCAGGGGCGTGAATTTGCCGGGCTGTCGCCCTTTACCAGCGA
>QIKS01000267.1 GCA_003233025.1 Hellea balneolensis
AATTTAACTGTTTGGGCTTGGTAGTCGGCGGTAAAATCATCCGGTCGTCCGGCCAGTTTGATCTGCATATCATTGATCAGGACATTTTGCGTTTCGACACTTGTTTTGGGGCTGATCACCGTAAATTCAATGTCATTATTATCGCCTTGCAAGACGCTGAGCGTCCCTGTTGGCGACAAAATACGGGTGTCGGGAGACGGGAAATCATCGGATTTTATCTCCGTCCCGGTCATGACAAAATCCCATTTTTTGGGCGCGGCGGATAAATCCGCAAAAATATCGATACGCTCGAACCGGCTGTCCAGATGTCTGTTGCCTTCAGGGCTAATGATTTGCGCCGAAATATCATGCAGGGACAGGGCCATGGATTGCTGGTTCTTGGTACGCCGATAAAATTCATCGGACTTGGAAAATGTCAGCAAAATATCCTCGGCTCGCCAACCGGTATCACTAACAAACGACTTTGCCGTGGCCACGCCGACCGGTTCCAGACCAAGCCTGAAATTGCCATTTTGCATCACGACATTCAGGCCCCCGCCCATTTTATACCCCGTCGCAATTCCGCCCGGCACAGGGCCGTCATAATCCATATCGCCCGACAGTTTTAATCGGCGCAAATCCCCGTCATAGCTATTGTAACTGATGGCCAAATCAAATGGCGCAAGACGGATATTCTGGCCTTGGCTGCTTGTACGCCAACTGGTCTTGCTGGCAAGTTTCATCGTCATACTGTCCAACCCGGTCGTCGTTAAACCATCCCGGCTAGGCATGATCATCCGCAGGTTTTTGACCTGAATAGGTCGCTGAGTTTGCCAGTTAATATTGCCCTGCAGGACCATATTTTGCGCCAAAGCGTCATAGACAAAGACGTCATCACCCGGCGCAAAAACCATGGTTTGCGCCTTGCCTTCAACCCGCAACGGGGTCTGCAAATCGATTTGATAACCGGACGACCCGTAGCTAAACCCGCCCTGTCCCTTAATATCGAAATCTTGCATCAAACTTTCGGATTTGTTCTTGAAAAACCCGGTGAAATATTTGGCGATGACCACGTCTGATAAATTATCGTGGGATGTGAGCAAATTGGCCCAATCCTCCCGCTGCGCAGGGTCAGTGATTGCCCAGTCCTGCCCGCTTAAATCCCAAAGAGTGTTCAGGCTTTCGACTTTGCGGTTTAAAGTATTGAGAACCGCGTCCACATCCAGTTTGACACCGCTGTCCCCGATAGAAAATTGGGCCGTATTTGCATTGGCGAGCGCAAGATTTACGCCGCCTAAAACCCTAATCTTTGCGCCGCTCTCATCCAGTGTAAATCCAAGATCGAAATCCACCTTGGCGCCGCCAATATTAGCAGTTTGTATTTGCAGACCCGGCGTGTCGATTGTGCCAATAGCGGTTAATTTATTGGTGCCAAGCGATTGAAATTTTGCGGCGTAATGCAGAGCAATTGCCTGCTGGCCCGCCGTGAACACAGTATCTTGGCTCTCGACCTGTAAAGACCATGTGGAACGGGATTTAATATCAGCATTAGCGATCAATATTCCTTTGCCGTAAGGGGCCTGCCAATGAATGCTTCCGTCTTTTATATCAATGCCGCCCGGCGGAATTTGCAAACCGTCGCCGCCGGAAAATGAAGCAGGCATCCAGCTATCAATAATATTGCCGCCCGCGTCCAAAGTCAGGGTAATGGACGGACGGACAATAGACAGGTGTTCAAACTTGCCTTTGAGCGCTTGTTTGAATTGATAATCAAATTCGGCCTGCTCGGCTTTGAAAAATTGTTGTCCGTCAGCCGACAATCTAATGTCTTTTATCACGGCACTGGTTTTGCCAATCCGCTCAATATCCAGCGCCGCGACAATGTCGATTTTGGCAAATTCCTTGCGGACTTGCCCTTCAAACAACGCATAACGGTTTTGCCAAGTGAGGGCGGCGGCAATTAGTAAAATAAGCAAACAAGCCAAGATAAACCACAAAACAAACCGCCATTTGCTTTTGTTCACCTTGTTCGTTGGTGTTATTTTATCTTGTTGTGACATGCTAGGCTGTAAACTCATGAACAGGATCAAAATGGTATGAGTCAATTTGTTCACTGGACAGGCGCAAGTTCGCAGGAAGTGCTTGCACTTTCAAGGGCTTGCAACGCAGCCAGTGGGCAAAGTGGCCATACGGAGCTTGCTTCAAGTATAGCACTAAACCTGCTTCAATCTGCGTCGTTAAAGCGTTCGACCGGGCGTAAAGCCCGCTCTTCACCCTTTTCCTAGCATATTTTCGCATCTTTAGCGCCATTATGGTCCTGTTCATGATTTTACAGCCTTCGATTTGCAGTTTTCTCCGCTCTGGTCTATAAGCCATTTTCGTTGAAATTCAGTATATTAACCAATCATAAGCCATATTTATGGCAAGACCAGCGTGAAAAGCTAAACGGGACCGGGGAAGACAGGTAAAGTGAAATTTTTTAAGCAAAATTGGGCAGGCATTGGCAAAACCTTGCGACATGATGCCAAAATCCTTATGGCCAATGTCCAGGGTCAGGCGGCTGCCAGCCCTAAAGCTATGGCCATTGGCGCAGGCGTGGTTCTGGTCGGGGTTTTGCTCATCTCTAGTATAACAAAATCATCCTCCGCCGCTACCCAGTCACAAAAGACAGCAAGCCTTGAAATTCCGGCGGTGAGCGCCGCCATGCTTTATGATTTTCGCACACCCACAGAGCAAAACCTAAACACGTCAACCAAACA
>QIKS01000226.1 GCA_003233025.1 Hellea balneolensis
GTGGAGCAAATCAATCCCAAGCGAAATAAATCTGCTGCCCCTGCATGGGCGCCAACCGCGTCCCGGGCTTCTTTAACTTCAATATCTGTAAAGGCCATATTATCCCCCATTCTTGTTCCCAGGTTTTGACCCTGGATATTCCATTTACCTAACACCTTTGGATTATTCCTTTAGGTGACACCCGTTTTTTATATTTGGATCTTATGTCCAGTGGGTATGAAACTATCCTTATGGGTTCAGATTGACATAAGGTTAATAAAAGCAGAGTTTAGATAAGGTTTACTTGTGTTAAAACAAGTAAATTTGTATTTATATTGAATTTAAACAAGATTAAAATCAAATTACTTTTAGATTTTTACATGAACAATGTAAGTAATAACAAGTATTCGTTGGAGGGCGCGCAAATACAGATTCGCTGAAAAAAACTGATTTTTTTTGAAAAAAACCTGAATTTGTTACAATTTGACCGCTTGCAAGGCTAATTAATCGTAAAATTTCACCAAGGCTTCAAGATCGGCCCGGTCGGAAACCAAGTCATTGACCGGTTTATCAGGGTCAGCATATCCCATGCTCATGCCAACCAGCACATGTTGTTCATCCGAATGCTTTGTGTGTTTCTTGACCGTATCGGGGAAAGCTCGCCATGCGCCTTGGGGCGCTGTATGCAGGCCACGCTCGCGGGCCAGCAACATCAGGGTTTGCAAATATATACCAATATCCATGAATTGCGGTGCGTCCATACGCTTATCAATGGTAATGAGAATACCGACAGGTGCGCCAAAAAACATGAAATTTTGCCCGACCTGCATCAGCCGGGCGCGCTTATCATCCTTGGGAATACCCAAAAGCCCGTACATGTCTTCGCCAAGCTTATAGCGCCAAGTGCGCATAGGTTCCCATAACGGCGACGGGTAAGCGGGGTAAGTATCTTGTTCGCTCTCCCCTTTCATCAATTTTCCAATGACCTCTGTGCGAAACCCGTCAAGCGTCCCCCCCGTCAAGACATGGACATTCCACGGCTGGAGATTACCACCGCTCGGTGCGCGGCGTGCGGTTTCAAAGATGTCGGACAAAACATCGCCCGGCACAGGCTTGTCCAAAAAAGCGCGGGTGGTGATGCGGGTTAAAACCGCATCTGTTACGCTTGTAGATTTTTGTGTGTTAATTGTCATTATTTTCTTCCCGTGCCTGTTTTCGCGCCAATGAAAAGCGCATAAAGACATATTCTACGGCGCCAATAGCCAGTCCGGCTCCGGCTCCATAGCCAATATTATCCCATTTCTTATACACCAAAAACCCAACGCCAAGGCTCAAGGCGGCCACATTGACCCAAAGAATGCCGCTATATTTGGTGTTAAGGGAAACCACTTAACTCCCCAATTTCTTGCGTAATATCTCATTGACCGCTTGCGGGTTGGCTTTACCGCCGCTGGCTTTCATCACCTGGCCAACAAAAAAACCGAGCAATTTGGGATTGTCCGCCACTTTCGCCGCTTGGTCAGGGTTGGCGGCGATCACTTGGTCGACAACTTTCTCAATCGCGCCCAAATCTGTAACCTGGCGCAAGCCGTCACGCTCAACGATTTCCTCCGCCGTGCCGCCGCCTGCAAACATTGTCTCAAACACACCCTTGGCAATTTTCCCCGATATGGTTTTATCTGCGATCAAATCAAGCAAGCCGCCCAGACCTTGTGCGTCCACGGGGCTATCACCCAAATCCACCCCGGCTTTGTTAAGCGCCCCGAACAAATCACCCATCATCCAGTTGGCAGCAATTTTCGCGTCCCGGCCCTTGGCCAGGCTTTCATAAAAATCACCCTTGGCTTTATCGGCGGTTAAAAGCCCAGCGTCATAAGCAGGAATTGCGTAATCTGCCATGAAGCGCGCTTTGCGGGCATCGGGCAGTTCGGGCAAATTAGCCTTGATATCATCAACAAATTTTTGCGTGATATTTATCGGCAATAAATCCGGATCGGGAAAATAGCGGTAATCATGGGCATCTTCCTTGGAGCGCATGGTGCGGGTTTCGCCCTTAACATTATCGAACAGGCGGGTTTCTTGATCGACCTCACCGCCAGCTTCCAAAATATCAATTTGACGCCGGGCTTCATAATTGATCGCCTGGCGGATAAAGCGCATGGAGTTAACGTTCTTGATCTCACACCTTGTGCCCAGTGCGCCGCCGGGCTTGCGTACGGAGACATTTACATCGGCGCGCAAATTACCCTTTTCCATATCGCCGTCGCACGTACCAAGCGCCCGCACAATACCGCGAATTTTCTCCACATAGGCCGATGCTTCTTCCGGGCTGCGCATATCAGGCTTGGAGACGATCTCCATCAAACAAACCCCCGAGCGGTTGAGGTCGACGAATGTATCATCCGGCGACAAATCATGAATGGACTTGCCCGCGTCTTGCTCCAAATGCAGACGCTCAATGCCAACAATAACCGCTTCCCCGTCCTCAAGCTCAATTTCAACTTCGCCTTCGCCGACAATAGGAAATTCAAATTGGGAAATCTGGTAGCCCTGGGGCAAATCCGGATAAAAATAATTTTTACGGTCAAAGCGCGAATGCAGATTGATCTTGGCGTTCAACCCCAAGCCGGTGCGCACACCTTGCTCAATACAAAATTCGTTGACTACCGGCAACATGCCCGGCATGGCCGCGTCCACAAGAGACACTTGCGTGTTCGGCTCCGCGCCGTACTGCGTTGCTGCCCCTGAAAACAGTTTCG
>QIKS01000005.1 GCA_003233025.1 Hellea balneolensis
ATTTTGGCCAATGTATTGATGAGCGCCAAAGACGGCAAGGTCAGCTTTGTCGCAACGGATCTGGACATTGAGATCGCTGAACAGGCGGAGGCAAATGTTGATGCGCCCGGTGATGTCACCGCCCCTGCCCATACCCTTTACGAAATTGCCCGCAAATTACCGGACGGGGCGCAAGTCTCTTTGATGGTCGGGGCGGATGGCCGGCTTGAAGTGGATGCGGGCCGCTCGCATTTTACCTTGCCGCTCTTGCCGCCGGGGGATTTTCCAAAATTAACCGCGGACGGGTTTTCCCATGAATTTTCCTTAAGCGCGGCCGAGTTGTCGCGGCTATTGGACAAAACCCGCTTTGCCATTTCAACCGAAGAAACCCGCTATTATCTGAACGGTATTTATTTTCACGCCGCCGATGACAAATTGCGCTGCGTGGCAACCGACGGGCACCGGCTGGCCTTGGCGGAGCAAAAACTGCCCAAGGACGCACAAGACATGCCCGGGGTTATCATCCCGCGCAAAACCGTGGCGGAATTGCGCCGCCTGATCGACGGGGTGGACGGGGATGTGAAAATCGATCTCTCGGACGCTAAAATCCGCTTCAGTGTCGGCACTGCCGTTTTGGTGTCCAAGCTTATCGATGGTAATTTCCCGGACTATGACCGGGTCATCCCCAAAAATAATGACAAAGAGCTGGTCATTGATAACGGCGTTTTCGCCAGTGCCGTTGACCGGGTTGCGACCATATCTGCCGAGAAATCGCGCAGTATTAAATTGGCCCTTGACGGGGACACATTAAGCCTCAGCGTCAGCAATCCCGAACACGGCAATGCCAATGAAAGCCTGATGGTGGATTACAGTTCGGAAAGCCTGGAAATTGGTTTTAACGCCAAATACCTGCTCGACGTGACAACGCATATCGAAGGCCGGGATATTCATTTTTATCTCGCAGACCCGGCCGCGCCGGCTTTGGTGAAAGACGCACAAGACCCGGATGCGTTATTTGTGCTCATGCCGCTTAGGGTTTGATGAAAACCGGTGGCAATGCCGCTCTTTATCCAAACTCTCAAACTGGCGAATTTTCGTTCCTATGCCCGCCTGGACGCCGATTTTGACGGCAATCCCGTTGTGCTTGTTGGCGAAAACGGGGCGGGCAAGACCAATCTTTTGGAAGCGATTTCCATGTTGTCGCCGGGGCGCGGGCTGCGGCGGGCAAAGATTGCCGACCTCACCCGCCGCGCCGATAATGCCGCAGATGTTTCAAATTTACGTTGGGCGGTTTCGGCCAAGCTTGGCGGCGAAACATCTCTTAAAATTGGCACGGGACAAGGGGAGCAAAACCCGATGCGCCGCCAAACCCGCATTGACGGCCAAGGGGCGAGCGCTGGCGAGCTGGCCCAGCACCTGACCATCAATTGGCTAACACCGGCGCAAGATAGATTATTTTTAGGGCCAGCTTCCGAGCGGCGGAAATTTTTAGACCGTTTGTGTTTGGCCCATTTCCCTGCCCACGCCAAACACACACTTGTTTATGAAAAAGCGCGGGCGGAACGGGGGCGATTGCTGAGCGATAATATCAATGACGGGTTTTGGTTTGACGCTTTGGAAAAAGACATGGGCCTTGCCGGCGCCCATATCGCCCAGGCTCGTGTTCAAACATTGGCCAAGCTACAACAGCAAATCCTGGCGTCAGACGCTGGCGCATTTCCCAAATCCAAATTGGTATTGGCCGGGGAAATGGAAACCCATATTGAAGACGGCGCAAGCCTGTCACAAGCGGGCGAATTTTTGCAAGATATTTTGCGCACAGCCCGTCCCCTCGATATGCGCGCCGGGCGCAGCCTGCGCGGGGTTCACAAGACAGACATGCTGGCCACCCATTCTGGCAAGAACATGCCGGCAGCAGATTGTTCAACCGGCGAGCAAAAAGCCTTACTCATCGGGCTTATGCTCGCCCATACCCACGCTCAGGCCCACGCTCAGGCCCACGCTCAGGCCCACACCCAAGCCGATTGGCAAAATGGGGACGGCGTGGTCGCTCCCCTTGCACCGATTTTGTTGTTGGATGAAGTGGCTGCCCATCTGGACGAACATAGACGCGGGGCGTTAATCGAAGAGCTGCTCGGCTTGAAAACTCAGGTTTTCATGAGCGGCACGGACGCAAATTTGTTTTCAGCCTTTGCTGGCCGGGCACAAATGTTCAAGGTTGAAAACGCCAAACTGCATCTTCAATAAGTCCGCCACGCATCTTTGAGATGGCTAAAACGAAAGTTTGGGAAGACGAAAAAAGCATCAAAGCGGATATCTAAATCCTGTATTTTTGCGTTATGGCCCTGATAATAATTGGCCGCTTCTGCGACCCGGCGGATATTTTCCGTGCGCAAGCTGTCATGAGCGGCCTGCATATGGGGCCGATATTTAACCTCAACCACGGCCAAAATTCGCTTTTTTTTGGCAATGATATCAATTTCGCCAAAGGGTGTTTGGTGGCGGCGTTCGTAAATTGTATAGCCTTTAAGCATGAGCCAAAACACCGCAAAATTTTCAGCCTGTCGCCCGCGCCGCTCGGAAATTTTACGCACGCGGCGGCTCATTTATGAGCGCTCCTTTTTAAGGGCTAATGCCAGCGCATAAATATCGCTCTTTTTGTCACCGCACAGCTCAGCCACTTCCGTAACCGCCCGTTTGACACCCAAAGTGTCCATCCGCTGCACCAGTGCAGATTTGATCGCCGCCTCGTCCCATAT
>QIKS01000265.1 GCA_003233025.1 Hellea balneolensis
GAAGGCGAAAAGCCTGTTGACGACGACGAGGAAGAAGACGAAGACGAAAAAGCCAATCTCTCCATGGCCGCCATGGAGGAAGAACTGCGCGAAGGTATTTTCGACATCCTCAATACCATTTCCAAAGATTTCAACCGGTTTCAAAAACTACAACAAATGCTCATTCGCGCCCGGCTGAAAGGCAAGGGTCTGCGCGCACCTCAACTGGAAGAATATAACAGTTTACAAGAGGGTATTATTGATGCGCTAAAGTCTTTGCATCTTAACAATGCCCGGATTGAAGCTCTGGTTGATCAGCTTTACGCCATCAACAAACGGCTGATCGGGCTTGAGGGTAAATTAATGCGCCTTGCCGACGGTAATGGCGTGCCAAGGCAAGAGTTTTTGGCCAGTTATCTCGGCAGCGAACTTAATCCCAATTGGCTTGAAACCATGAAGGGTAGCTCGGAGGCCTGGGACAGATTTATTGGCCGCGAAGGCATTACCGTTGATAAAATCCGCACCGAAATCGCCGTTCAATCTCAAGACACCGGCGTTCCGGTGGACGAATTTCGGCGCATTGTCCAGACCGTGCAAAAAGGCGAGCGCGAAGCCGCGCAAGCCAAGAAGGAAATGGTCGAAGCCAATTTGCGTCTGGTGATTTCCATTGCCAAAAAATACACAAACCGCGGCCTGCAATTTCTCGACCTCATTCAAGAAGGCAATATTGGCCTGATGAAAGCCGTGGATAAATTCGAGTATCGGCGCGGCTATAAATTTTCCACCTATGCCACATGGTGGATCCGCCAAGCCATTACCCGCTCCATCGCCGATCAGGCCCGCACCATCCGTATTCCGGTGCATATGATCGAGACCATCAACAAGATCGTGCGTACCAGCCGCCAAATCCTGCACGAAATTGGCCGCGAGCCAACGCCGGAAGAATTGGCAACCAAGCTGGCTATGCCTTTGGAAAAAGTCCGCAAAGTGATGAAAATCGCCAAGGAACCGATCTCTCTGGAAACCCCGATCGGCGACGAGGAAGACAGCCAACTCGGCGATTTTATCGAGGACAGCAACGCCATCCTCCCCATCGACGCCGCCATCCAAGCCAACCTGCGCGAAACCACCACCCGCGTCCTCGCCAGCCTGACACCAAGAGAAGAACGAGTTTTGCGTATGCGTTTTGGCATCGGCATGAACACGGATCATACACTGGAAGAAGTCGGGCAACAGTTTAGCGTAACACGGGAACGGATCCGGCAGATTGAGGCGAAAGCCTTGCGGAAATTGAAACATCCGAGCCGGAGTAGGAAGTTACGGAGTTTCCTGGATCAGTAGTTTGAAATATATGGCAATAGACATCTATGGTTGAGTTCGCAACGCGAAACCCTTGAAGCCGCGAAACCCGGAGATGATTGAGCCATAATTATTTGCTTTACCACTTGCTTTCTTTTTGCTACACACAATCATTGTGTTAAAAGTTTTCTATTCCAAACGAGCATTGAAGACAATTGACAAAATGCCCCGAAAAGACGGTTTGGCGTTGAGCGGTAAAATAGATATTTATGCCAAACGCCCACAAGACAATCACATTTGGGCTAAGCCTATGGTTGGCAGCGATAGAATACGCATA
The DNA here is from genome assembly GCA_003233025.1 of Hellea balneolensis. Lineage (GTDB taxonomy): Bacteria > Pseudomonadota > Alphaproteobacteria > Caulobacterales > Maricaulaceae > Robiginitomaculum_A > Robiginitomaculum_A balneolensis_A. The sequence continues at coordinate 1,616 of QIKS01000265.1, forward strand.
AGGCACGGGCAATGGAGAGCTATTTGTTCCGTGGATAATCCAGCCTTGGTGTTGGATGTCATCCGTGTCGGGCATAGAAAAGACATTTACAGATAGGAAATTGACATGGGCAAACATTTTGAAGAACGCATTGAAAAACTGGAAAACCTTGTCAAAAAGCAGGGCGCGGTTATCTATGAGATGCAGGAAGCCCTTGAAGACAAATGGGCTCACGAGGCCATAGCAGCTCACGACCCTAATGAAGAAACATTTCCGGCGTCTATCGTCCATCAATTATTGGCGGATGTGAATCCCATCAAAGTTTACCGCAACCATCGCAACCTGACCCAGGCGGAACTTGGCACGGCCATCGGTTCCTCCAAGGCTTATATCTCCCAGCTTGAAACCGGGCGACGTAATGCTGGCAAGGCGACAGTGCGTAAATTGGCTGCGGCCTTAAAGGTTGATACCGATATGCTGAGATAGAGAGTGCCAGCTTCATAGATAGGTTTCGGGGAAACGGGAAATATGTGCTATCAACCCTGATGCAAATACGCCCTACCCCGACATCAACAGCGCCTTCACCGCCGCACCAGCTTTGCCCATATCCATGCGGCCGGCATATTCGCCCTTGAGCATGCCCATGACTTTGCCCATGTCTTTAAGGCCGCTGGCATCGGCCGCGTTGACGGCTTTTTTGACGGCGGCTTGTAATTGGTCGTCTGATAGAGGTGTCGGCATGAAGCGGCGCAGGATTTCGATTTCGCTGCGTTCGCGCTCGGCCAGCTCGGGGCGGCCATTATCTTCGTAAATTTGGGCGCTTTCCTCACGTTGCTTGACCATTTTCGCCAACAAAGTCAGGATTTCTCCGTCGTCAATACCGGCGCAGCGGTCTTCGGCGCGCGCGGCAATGTCGCGGTCTTTAATGGCGGCATTGGCCAGGCGCAATGTGGAGACACTTAGCGTGTCTTTGGCCTTCATCGCGGTTTTCACCGCATCCATAATTTCTATTCGCAGGCTCATTTTAAGGCATCCCTTTTCATCACCAATTCTTTATATCGCTCTTTTGGCACTCAAAGCGCCTCTAGGCAAGCGAATGCTCTTGACCCGTGTTTCGCCAAGGTTTACATTAGCCAGCGGGTCTTTATGAGCATACAACACAACAATCAAGTCTCAAACGCACAAAACCCGACGGCCGTTCTCATACTGGCGTCCGGGCAGAGATTTTACGGCCATGGTTGCGGGCAAGAAGGGGCTGCGGTCGGGGAGGTGTGTTTTAACACCGCCATGACCGGCTATCAGGAAATCTTGACCGATCCGTCTTACGCCAACCAAATCATCTGTTTCACCTTCCCCCATATCGGCAATACCGGCAATGACCAAGACGAGGAAGCCGCTTGTAGCAGCGCCGAAAGCGCCGCGCGCGGGGTTATTATGCGTGAAACCATCACAAAACCGGCCAATTGGCGCAATCAAATGGGCTTGGACGCATGGCTTTCCAAGCGCGGCATTATCGGGATTTCGGGCGTCGACACCCGCGCTTTGACCGCATTTATCCGCGAGCACGGCATGCAAAACGCGGTGATCGCCCATGACAAAGAGGGCCAATTTGATCTCGCCGCTTTGCAAAAGAGAGCTCAAGATTGGTCGGGACTGGTCGGTGCTGATTTGGCCAAAACGGTCAGTACAAGCCAAAGCTATGAATGGCGCGAGAGCCAGTGGCAATGGGGGGACGGTTTTGGCAGTTTGGACGGCAAGGCCAAACAGGTGGTGGTTATTGATTACGGCGTCAAGCGTAATATTCTGCGCGCCCTTGCCTCTGCGGGCATAAAATCGACGGTCGTGTCAGCGCAAATGAGCGCAGGCGATATTCTCGCTAAAAACCCGAACGGTGTTGTCCTCTCCAACGGCCCCGGCGACCCTGAAGCGACCGGGCAATACGCCATACCGGTTATTCAAGAGCTGATCGAAAGCGGCATTCCAGTGATGGGCATTTGCCTTGGCCACCAAATGTTGGCATTGGCTGTGGGGGCCAAGACGGTAAAAATGGCCCAAGGCCATCACGGTGCCAACCACCCGGTCAAGGATTTTACCACGGGTAAAGTCGAAATCGTCTCCATGAACCACGGCTTTGCCGTTGATGGCGACAGCCTGCCAACCGGGGTAAGCGAAACTCATAAATCCCTGTTTGACGGCTCTAATTGTGGCCTGAAACTTGACGGCAAACCGGTCTTCTCCGTCCAGCACCACCCCGAGGCTAGCCCCGGCCCAAAGGACAGTTTCTATCTGTTCGAGAGGTTCGCGGACACGCTTTAGGCTGGCCCGGTATTGGCGCGCAACCAGGTGTCTAGATTTTCAAACTGATGCACTACCCGGGCTTGAGCTTAAATCCACCCCTGCCCGATCAAATATTCGTAGCTATCGATCACCGATTGTTTTGGGCCGCGAAAGGTGACGCCGAATATGGCGGCCAGTTTGGCAATGAACACAAGGGCTAGAGCTTTTTTAAATTGTCATAGATGTTTCACCAAATCCCTACGCCTTTCGCTGCCCGCAGGTAAGAACGGAAGGGCTGGATTGGGGGCAGGAGCAGTCGTTGGGAGTTTGGAATAATGCTTAAATGAATAGTTATGTGTTATTATTCTGAGCAGAAGCGCTGCCCCGAAACCGTTAGCAATCTCGATTCGTCATATCCTCAGCGCAACATTTTCTCAGCATCCACGATTCTCATGTCGTGCATCTGGTTCAAATAGCCCTCAAGATAGGATTTGTGTGAAGCCCCGACAATCACGAGTGTCCGACTACCCGGCTTGCTCCGCAATACACCACGAATGTTAGCCGTCATTCGTAAGTTTCGGGTTTCCCAATACCCAACATAGCCGCGCCCGAACGCTTGTGGTGAAGGGTCTTCAAGCGCCGCTCCCAAATCGGTTTTGAAAACTAACAGGCCCCGGTCAGGTGCGTTGAAGGAGCGGTAGATTTCGAGTAGTC
>QIKS01000261.1 GCA_003233025.1 Hellea balneolensis
GGCGGCAGTGGCGCGCTGCGCTTGGCGGCAGAGTTGATCAGGCAAGCAAACCCGCGCGCGCGGATTTGGGTCAGCGCCCCGACATGGGCCAATCATCAGCCTTTGCTAAGCTCGGCGGGTATAAAAATTGAAACCTATCCTTACTATAACACCCAAACCCAAACCCTTGAATTTGACAATATGTGTGACGTGTTGCGCACCCAGGCCAAAGCTGGGGACGCAGTGTTGCTACACGGGTGTTGTCACAATCCGACGGGTGCGGATTTAAGCGCCGGGCAATGGCAGATCATTGCGGACTTGCTCGTTGAAAAAAACCTGCTGCCTTTTGTTGACCTTGCTTATATGGGGTTGGGTGACGGGTTGGACAAAGATGCCTACGGTTTGCGCCTGCTGGCGGCGCGCTGCCCGGAACTTGTCCTGGCGGCGTCGTGTTCGAAAAATTTTGGCCTGTACCGCGAACGGGTCGGCCTGGTGGCCGCTTTGGCAAAAACGCCGCAAGACGCCGAATTATGCGCCGGACAAATCGGTATGACCACACGCCGGATGATCTCCATGCCCCCCGATCACGGCGCGGCGTTGGTGGCTAAAATATTGGGATGCCCCGAGCTGAAAGCGGAGTGGTTGAGCGAACTTGAAGCCATGCGCCTGCGCCTGACCGGTCTTCGTCAAACCCTTGCCGAGGCGCTAAATGTTCAAGGCGCCGAACAGATGGCCACAGCAATCGCGTCGCAAAAAGGCATGTTTTCGCTTTTACCCATCAGCCCGGCGCAAGCTGAAAAACTTCGCTCCGAGCATAGCGTATATTTACTTAATTCGGGCCGTATCAATATTGCCGGCGCTCGCAATACGACAATCGACCGCCTGGCTGCGTGTATTTTGGCGGTGATTTAGGTATAGATATTTTTATTCTGTTTCGAATGCCTGCGGCATTCGCCCGTTCACGGGCTTCACGGTTTAGGGAAAGAGCCCTAAACCTACCCTGCCACGGAGGGAAGGGGGGTGCGAGGAAGGATTAGTAAAAAAAGGGGTATATATGCGGAGAGATTTAGGAGAATGAGGCTCTGAGCTTAAATATCTTTAAATTGCCCGCCGGATTGGGCCAAGCGCTTTAGCAAATCAGAAGCTTGCCAGAAATAATCATCCTGTTTGGCAAAGTTCATAACCTTGTTGTAAATTTCGCCTGCGCCCATTTGGTCAGCCGTGAACATTGGTCCGCCCCGATAGGCTGGAAATCCGTAGCCGTGGATATAGACCATATCAATATCCAAAGCGCGGGCGGTAATGCCTTCGTCGAGAATTTTTGCGCCCTCATTAATCATGGCGCACAAAATCCGGTCGAGAATTTCGGCGTCGCCGATCTCGCGGCGCTTGATGTCTTGCTCTTTGGCGCTTTCAGTGATCGCAGTTTCAACAATAGGATCAATGATGGGCGTCCTTGATCCTTTCTCATAGCGGTACCAACCCGCGCCGGTTTTCTGGCCAAGCCGGCCTTTGTCATAAAGCCGGTCGGCAATATCGACATAGCGCTCTTGCGCCGGACGGCTTGCATCTTCGCGCCGGCGCGTGTGCCAGCCAATATCGAGGCCAGCCAAATCTGAAACTTCAAACGGCCCCATGGCAAAACCAAAGCCGCGCATCACCCGGTCAATATCCTGGGGCGTTGCCCCGTCTTGCACCATATATTCGGCCTGCTTGCGGTAGGACTTTAAAATCCGGTTGCCGATAAACCCGTCACATACACCCGACAGCACACTAATTTTGCCGATAGATTTTCCCACCGCCATGACCGCGGCGATGGTGTCGTCTGAAACACTGTCGGTGCGGATAACTTCCAGCAATTTCATAATGTGCGCCGGGCTGAAAAAATGCATGCCGATCACGTCTTGCGGGCGGCTGGTCAGCTCGGCCAAAATATTGATGTCCAGATAAGACGTATTGGTGGCTAGAATTGCGCCGGGTTTTGCCAGGCGGTCAAGGTCTTTAAAAATCGACTTTTTAATCTCCATATTTTCCGTCGCCGCCTCGATGATAAGGTCGGAAATGGCGGTTTCGGCCATATTGTCAATTGCGCGTAGTGCCGTCAGTTGCGCGGCCATTTGTGTTTCTGATACCCGCCCTTTGGCGACACTCCCCGTCAGGGTTTTCTCGATACGCTCCATGCCTGCCTGCAAAGCATCGGCGTTGATGTCAAATAATTGCACCTCATAACCGCCGGCCATAAATGCCAATGCAATGCCGGCGCCCATTGTACCTGCGCCCAATATCGTTACATTTTTTATCGTCCGGCTTGTTGCCATTTCCAGCCCCGGTATTTTGGCAAGTTGGCGCACGGCGAAAAATGAATGGATCAATCCGTCGCGCTGGTCGCTGTCCATGCATTGGAGGAATATCTCTCGCTCTTTTTTAAGGCCATCTGCAAAATCCAAGTCCTGGGCGGCTTGGACGGCTTGCAAAGCTTTGAGCGGGGAAAGCTGTCCGCGCGCGCGGGCTTTGGTTTTTTGCACAAGTGCTGCGAATTTCTCGTCGTCAGGATTGGGCAGTTTCGTGACAGCACTTAAAGGCCCCCTCATGTCGTCGGCGTCGCGTTTTTGCTTTAAAAATGCCTGCGCATTTTCCAGCAAACCGTCGTCGTAAACGGCGTCAACAATGCCTGCCTCCAAGGCCTTATCCGCCGCCAGTGGCTTTCCGGTGCTAATCATCTCTCCGGC
>QIKS01000187.1 GCA_003233025.1 Hellea balneolensis
TGCTTATCGATCCCAACAGACATCCCGGCGACGACGCCCTTATCCCGGCCCTAAGCGACACAACCTCTATCCCGGCTAACCAACATATAAGCGCCGAGGAGCGCCGCGCCCGTATGGACGGCTATTACACACCCTATCACAATGCTTTGGCGACAGCGCTGGACGATGCGCAAGAACGGTTTATCGACCCGCTGATTATCTCCATTCACAGCTTTACGCCCAAACCCACCCAAGGGGAAAGACGGGAGCTGGATATCGGCATTTTGTGGAAGGTCGACAAAGCGGGCGCCCAAGAAACCAAGCAAGCCATTGAAAATGTTCACCCTTACACCGTTCAGCTCAATGTGCCGTATTCAGCCTTGAGGCTCAACCACAGCATGGACCAACATGTCCTTGCCCGCGGCCTGCGCCACATAACACTTGAAATTCGCCAAGACCTGATCGATAATTCTCCGGGCGCCAAAAAAATGGCGCGCCGTCTTGGCAGGGCCTTGCGGCCCTTTATTGAGCGCTAATATTGAAAGCTACCATGCAAACCACACACACCGTCAATGGCCGCGCACTTTACGAAAACTACCCGGCGGGCACCGAGCAAGCTTTGTTCGCCATGGGCTGTTTTTGGGGCGCGGAGCGGTTGTTTTGGCAAATGGGCGGCGTTTATGTTACCTCTGTTGGGTATGGGGGCGGCAAAGGAGCAAACCCGACATATGAACAGGTCTGCTCAGGCGCAACCGGTCACGGGGAACTGGTACATGTCGTATTTTCCCCTGATATCTTGCCCTATAGCGAACTGCTTAAACAGTTTTTTGAAAACCACGACCCGACCCAAGGCAACCGCCAAGGCGGCGATATTGGCAGCCAATATCGCAGCATGGTTTTTTACTATACGCCAGAACAAATCCAGGCAGCCAATGCCGCCAAAGCCCGCTACGCTGCCGCCTATAAAGCATCGGGGAAAAACCCGCTGACCACGGAAATCCTGCCTGTGCCCGATTATTACCCCGCAGAAGATTATCACCAACAATATTTGGCCAAAAACCCCGGCGGCTATTGCAATATCGGCGGCACCGGCATTAGCTGCCCTGTTCCCGCCCCAAGGTAAATTCCTAAGATGAATACCAAGGGTAAACTCCCAAGGCAAACCAAGTTAGTAAAAAACAAGGGCTTTTCTTTAATATGAATGAACGTTCATTCATTATGAGTTTAGCGCATAGCTGAATATATTTTATGGGGCTGGATATATTTTAGGAGCTGAGTATTTTTTAAATTGCAATATCGGCACATTAGAGCGCTCTAACATGAACTGACAAATTCCGGTCCAGAACTTGTTGCTATTTATCCGTCAAGATGGGCCTCAGATTATTGCTGTTTATAACTTGTGGCCGACCCAAAGGTATGGGCGCACCGCTGCGTACTGGCACATAAGGAATAGGGGTGACACCGGGGGGGATTTCAACGCGCTCGCCGGTTTGTGGATCAAGATAATAAGGTTCGCCGCTTTCAATAGCGTCATCATCCAAAGGCGTGGCCACAAGGGGTACCCGATAATCTGGTGCTGGCAAAACCGCGTTACCGGCAAAATTAGGCTCGCCGTTAAATCCGGGGCCGGTGGCAAATTGTGCGCTTGTATCTCCGGTAACCCGGACATAGGAAATGACCTCACGGGTTCCTTTTGTCGTGCTGGCAATATGGGCGGCAATAGCAAGCTCTTCGGGATTGCGCGCCACACCCAGAAGATAGACCGTGCCCTCATGCACCTCGATATTATAATTGCGCGACTTTACGTAGGAATTGGCGATCATGCGCGCCCGCACTGATTGGTGCAAAGCGCCGTCTTTTGTATTGCGGACAATGCCCTGCCGGCCGCCTATTTTAATTTCATTGCCAACTTGTACAATTTTTGGTCCCGACCAGGCAATGCGTTCCGCTTCCAGCCGGTCTTCCGGGTTGGGTACATTGCCGCTCAGCAGCACAATGCCTTCGGCAATCTCCACATCAACACCGGAAAGCTTAAACCCTTCAGCACGGCCCATCCGGGCGCGGATGGCTCGACCGGCATTAACATCATGAAGAGATCGTGTGAAACTGCGTTCGTCGCCCTTTTTCACACCCGCTGTCATCACAGAACACCCCGCGACAGGCAAGACGCCCAACGCCAAAATGCAGCTCGACAGGATTATGGTAAATTTTTTCATAAAATTAAAATAACCCCATCCCCTTACCTAAAGGTTACCAAAATATCTTTCATCCTCATAACGGCCCGTTTAGCACCTTTTGCCCATAAAAAAACCCCGCCTAAAGCGGGGTTTAATCAATCCGTTACAGCCGATTAATTTGCTGTACCTTTGTTGAGCAGTAAACGCTCAATCAATCTGCGCAAAACAGCCATAACACCTGCAGCGCTAAGAACGGCACCAATCGATGTTAAAATCGCTGTCACATGTCCGCCAAGCTCCGGGATAGCACCCCAAGCACCAGCACCACCAGACATGAGGAAGATAGCTGCAATTAACAAGCCGAGGCGATGTTCCTTGTCAACAAACCAACCCGAAATTGCTCCTAAAATCATTAAAATAAAACCGCCATGGCTTATGTCTACAAAAGACAAAACAACAGCCGCTAACAGGCCAACAATCCAAACTATACGTGCAATCGACATAAAATTCCCCTTAAATATATTTGTTTTTCTTAAATATATTTGTTTTTACGTAATTATTTACGTTTGTTTTCACCATTTCGAAGTCTTTCGCTTCGTAAAAGGTTCCGTTTATTAACATTTATTAATAGTTTAAGCAAATGAAAATCATGCCTTAATAAAGGCATTAATAGTTTAAGCAAATGAAAATCATGCCTTAATAAAGGCCTGAACCGATCCGGATTTACCGACGCAGGGCGGTTCCAACCAACCAAACCACTTAGGAGAATTTTGTTTATTAATTCCCGTTACCAGTCGCATTTGCCATCGCCATATGGAAGGTAGGGTTGACAACATTATTATAATAACCATTCGCCGTATTATAGCTGTCATATGCGCTGACCGCTGACCCAGCCCCCAACGCCGTTGCTGCATTTTTTACGGCGGACTTGCCCTTGCCCTTTGCCCACGACCTAGCCTCTTCAGCCGCATTCTTGGCAGCATTTTGCGTAACATGTTTGCCAAAATTCTCGGGAGAAAATTCCATTTTACAAAGTTTGGCTGAGTTCGCTTTTGCCAATTCTGGAGACTGGTTTAACAAAGCATCCGCGTCGTCAATAGCTTCACTTACATAGCCAAGCATTAAAGTAGAATAGCACCAAAGCTTATTCTCTTCGCGCTTGAAAGAGGCGATTTGTCCGAACAAACTGCCAGCAACAGCATTAAGCCCCGCATAACCAGCTAGGTTAGCATAGACCTCATACATTTTATCGATCTTATCAAACTCCTTAGCCAATTCTTCAATATGTCCACCTTTGGCAATGATGCCCTTGCCAATGTAAACACCCTTAAAATCTTTTGTAGGTTCCGCGTCAGCAACCCACACCCAATCATGATTTCCCTTAACACGGATGGTTTTGATAGCGTCCGGTTTGTCGCCAGGCATTTTAACAGGAGGGTTATGTCGCCACGTGTCTACAATCAGATCATCCGGATCGGCGGCGAGGATAATGTCAACCGCATTTTGACCACCCAGAACATGACTTTCCGCGATTGACCCGGCCACTTCAAGGCGAAGAATATCATCGGTCTTCTCCACGCCATATCCCCTTGTCCACCGATCAACGACATCAAATATTTCAGCTTTAATCTGACCCGCTGGCCCAGGCAAATATAGAGACCGTTTCAGGTAAATATTTGGCCCGCCAG
>QIKS01000171.1 GCA_003233025.1 Hellea balneolensis
GGGAAGGGAAGGGTTGAGGGCAGGAGGAGGTGTTAGGGTTTATTGTATTACAAATTGCACCTTAACAACCTTTATTGTATATTATCTATATGAACCTATTGATTCAATTTTTGGTTGCATGCTTTATATTTCTGATGGCACTTATATTATCATCATGTAATTTTAAAAACCCGGATTCAAATGCAAGCGATCCTTACGGCATAATTGAAGCTGAAGAATTAGGCGGCCAACCAGATCGCCTTGTTAAATGCAGTCGAAATGGAGAATGCCCGAAATATGCCGAGGCATTGTTTTGGGTAGCGGCCGATATATTGTCAGAGGCAAGTACTGAAACGCTTGAAATTGAGGGGGAAAATTTTGGATTGACGGACGATATGTCTATTGAAGAAATGACAGAAAAATTAGGACCACAATTAGAAAATTTATTTGACGCAAGCCCTCCCGAATATGACTTTAGCGACACTAAATTTAAGCGTGGGTTTATGATGATGGAAAGGGCGCATAATGCTGGAAGCATTAATGCATCCAATGAACTGGGCTTGCTTTACATGGAGCATGACACGATAAAAAATTTGGCTTTGGCCGAGGTTTATCTGAAACAGTCACTGGATAAAGGCGATTTGATTAGTGCCTATAATCTTGCACGCCTTGCTAGCATGCAAAGCCCAAAAGATAGTAGACTCACTTTAAAGTACTTGAAAATTGCGAGTCAAACTAAAGATCCGTATATGATTACGATATATATGTTAGGTTTGGGTTTCTTCGGTACTGAAGATGAAAAACGAATCTCTTTACATTATTTCGAAAAAAATGAAGGCGCTATATTTGGGTTGGAGCAAGAGTTCAGAACGCATTTTGGCCTAAATTTACTCGAGTGAAAATCCACGTTATCTTACGCCCCCTCCGAGGATATTCCCGCCGCAACCAAGCGCTCGATTTATTTCTTCAAATCTTTCCCTTGCTGGATCAAACACGCACAGACCATCAGTCGGGGGAGGCCGTCAAAGATTGCAGGCTGCGCACCTCATAATCCGCCTGTGACAAATCCTGCAATGCGCTGACGCAGGCTCGTGCGCCTGATGCGGTGGTGAAATACGAGGTTTTGCTGTCAAGGGCTGCTCGGCGCAAAGAAAAGCTGTCTTTTAAAGATTGCTTGCCCCATGTGGTGTTGAACACCAAAGCGATTTCTCCGTTTTTGATGGCATCAACAATGTGCGGCCGGCCTTCGGAAACCTTTTTAATCCGCTCCACATCCAAACCTTGCTTTTGCAAAAACTTGGCTGTGCCGCCCGTAGCGACGACCGTAAATCCGAGCGTAATCAGGCTTTGCGCCAAAGGTGTCATGGCTTGTTTATCGCTGTCTTTGACGGAAATAAACACCGTGCCGGATTTTGGCAAGACAACACCGCCGCCGAGTTGTGATTTGGCAAAGGCCATGCCAAATTTTTTCGCCAATCCCATAACTTCGCCGGTTGAACGCATTTCTGGCCCCAAAACCGTATCAACGCCGGGGAAGCGGGCAAAGGGAAACACCGCTTCTTTGACGGCAATTTGTCCGGTTATTTTATGTTCAAGATCAAATTCTGAAAGCATGTGTCCGGCCATGACTTTGGCGGCAATATTGGCTATGGGCAGACCAATGGCCTTGGCCACGAACGGCACGGTGCGTGATGCACGCGGATTGACCTCGATCAGATAAACGTCGCCGTCTTTGACCGCATATTGGACATTCATCAAACCAACAACGCCGAGCGACAGGGCCAGTAATTTGGTTTGTCGTTCCAACTCCGCGATCATATCTTGGCTGAGGGAATAGGGCGGCAAGGAGCAAGCACTGTCGCCGCTATGAACGCCGGCTTCTTCAATATGCTCCATGACGGCGGCGACGAAAACCTGCTTGCCGTCACAAATCGCGTCCACATCGACCTCGATCGCGTCGCGCAAATATTGGTCGATGAGCAAAGGTGACCCGCCCGAAACCTTAACTGCTTCGCTGACATAGCGGCGCAAATCTGGCTCGCTCTCAACAATTTCCATGGCCCGACCACCCAAGACAAATGACGGGCGCAGCACAACCGGATAGCCAACTTTGGCCGCGCCTTGGGCCGCTTCGTCGTCCGTGCGGGCAATGGCATTGGCGGGCTGGCGCAAATCCAATTCCTCCAGTAATGCCTTAAACCGTTCCCGGTCTTCGGCCAGATCAATAGCGTCGCGGCTTGTGCCGAGCAGGGGGATGTTATTGGCTTCAAGACATTCGGCCAGCTTTAAGGGTGTTTGCCCGCCATATTGTACGATGACCCCTAACAGTTCACCGTTCTCTCGTTCTTTCGCGATGAGTTCCAAAACATCTTCCTCGGTCAGAGGTTCAAAATACAGCCGGTCGGATGTGTCGTAATCGGTGGATACGGTTTCCGGGTTGCAATTGACCATGACCGATTCGATATCAATTTCAGCCAGAGCATAAGCAGCATGACAACAGCAATAATCAAATTCAATCCCTTGGCCAATACGGTTCGGCCCGCCGCCGAGAATGATAACTTTTTTGCGGTTTGTTGGCGCACTTTCGCACTGGGGCGCGTCGCCGAAGCTGGGCATTTCATAGGCCGAATACATATAGGGCGTTTTAGCGGCAAATTCAGCGGCGC
>QIKS01000235.1 GCA_003233025.1 Hellea balneolensis
CATAGCCGCCCCGTCCTTGCATTTCCCCAATCGCCGAAATACAGTTTTAAAAAATTTATAACCCGTCACAAGACGGCTTCTTTTTTAACCGGCGCAGCGGTGACATCTTTGATCGGCGCATTTACCTTAACGTTGTTTCAGTATCAAAGAGCAGAAGCTGCGCTGACACGTGCGAACGTCAGGTTCGATCAAGCTAGAAATCTAGGCAACGAGATTTCAAGTGAAATGTACGACAAGCTAAACCTGATTGCAGGGACTTTGGATGTGCGCAAAGACCTGGTAGAAATTTTGAAGGTGTATGTTGACGAACTTGCCGCTGACCCTTATGCGCCCGATGATATTTTATTGGACATTGGTAAACACTATAATCGGTTGTCTGATATATATGGAGGCTTGGGTGTTTCCAATCTTGGCGACACTGAAACCTCTCACGACCTATTGCTCAAATCAAATCCGAAGTTATTTTGGATAAAATCCTCGCCCGTGACCCGAAAAATATTTTCGCAATTGATGAGATGGTGTGGACACAGCGGCTTTTGACCAACCAAAAACTTAGCTATAAATTAGATGTAGAAGCTGCCAAACAACATGCTGATAAAGCAAAAAAATGGGCGGATGCTGGACTTGTTTTGCCTGACGCGGGGGAAACTACTCTCATAAACCGCTCCTGGAATATTAATACGGACCGGATGAAAATTCTAATGTATGCAGGTGAATTAGATGCGGCATTAATTGAAGTCAGACAGATAAGAGAAGAAATATCGGACCCGGAGCTTGAGGATATTTTAAGAGGCTATGACCGTAAAGTCGCGTATTTCGCGTCTCAAGAAGGGGAAATCCTCATTGATATGGGGCGGGGAGCGGAAGCGATTGAGGCGCTTGAAATCTCATTTGAAATATACAAAAGTTATGCGCTAGAGAGACCTAACCATTATTATTTTTTGACGCAAAGCCTTCGTTTGGGCGGGATGTTATCATTTGCAACGAGAGCGGCAGGCCAGGGGCAGCGAAGCATTGATGTCGGCCGTCAGGCTGTGGGTTTTGCCCAGCAACTCCGTGAACTTGATCCACAAGATGTTGGCAGCCGCCAATATCTTGCGACCCAGCAGGAGCATCTCGCAAAAGCGTTAGCGGCTTTTGGGGATATTAAAGAAGCACAAGCGATAATTGAAGAGGCCATAAGTGTGCGAGCAGCGCTTGTTCGTGAATTTCCCAAGACGATTAGCCATCGTCGCGACTACGCCTTAACGCTAAAGGATGCAGGCATTGTTTATGGGAAAGTTGGCAATAGGACAAAGCAGTGCCAAACTCTTGGCCAGGCAAAAGACATTTTTGACGAGTTGCTGGAAACCAACGATCTAACCGAGTTCGATAAGACGAAGCGCATGGATGAAATTACACAATTATTATCCACCGCAAAATGTTAGCTGTAGTGGTGTCTGATGTGAGACAGTGTTGAACGCGTCGATTCAGCCATATTTATATCTCTGCCAGTTTCTCGATCACACTGCCGAACAGGCTTTCATCATTGGGGAGAACCTTGGGGGTGTCCAGATTTTTTGAGACCCAGGTCACATTGATCATGTGACGCCAATAAAGATTTTCGTCCGTGCTATTGCCGCCCCATGTTCCGCACCCAAGAGAGAATGTCTGGCGCATACCATTATGGAGATTGCCGCTATTGGACGGGGCCTGGGCTTGATTGACCATGATACGGCTGGTTTTCGTGCCAAAGGCCAGCTTCATAATGTTATCATCACTATAGCTGTAAATGCCGCAGGAATGTCCCATGCCTTGATATTCCTGAATTTTATTTGTCAGCGCGATCGCCTCGTCAATATCTTTAACTTTGTAAAACGCCATGATGACGGATAATTTTTCTCCCGAATAAGGATGTTCTGGCCCGACACCTGTTTCAGGCATAATGATAAATGTCCGGTCAGCAGGGATATCTACGCCCGCCATATCACACAATACTTGCGGCTTAAGCACGACGGCTTGTGTATTAAGAGCGCCGTCTTTCCACAATATATTTGCAATCTTCTCATAATCACCTGGTTTCGCCAGATAACCACCTTGCGCGATCAATTTCTCTAAAAGCTTCTGATATACGGCCTCAACAACAATGACCGCATTATCGGCTGAACATGACGCAGCCAAATCAAGCGTCTTTGAAATGCGGATTTTCTCTGCCGCCTCATCCAGATCAGCCGTCTCGTCAACCGTAATGACCGCATTGCCAGCGCCAACACCATAGGCGGGCGTGCCGCTTGAATAAGCAGCCTTGACCATGGCCGGGCCACCTGTCGCTATAATCAGGTCACACTGCTTCATCACTTCATTCGTTAACTCCATTGAGGGGGTAACAATGCCCTGGACAATATCAGCAGGAGCGCCCATTTTTGTGATGGCAGCCCGCATGAGATCAATGATTTTTTTATTCGTCAATTTGGCCCGTGGATGGGGACAGACAATAATTGCATTACGCCCCTTTACGGCATTGATGCTTTTGATAACAGGCGTAGCCTCTGGATTGGTAGACGGGGACAGTGCGCCGATCACTCCAACCGGTTTGGCGATTTTTATGATATTTCGCGCAGTGTCCACCTCAATAATCCCGACCGATTTATCATCGATAATGTCCATCAAGGCCGCACGGGTTTTAATGAAAATTTTCGCATATTTACCATCATAATTACCGAGCTGCGTTTCTTCGAGCGTATGGGTTGCGATCTCCTCAGCAATACCGGGCTGGGCCACCGACCAAACCATGGCGCGAATTAATTCATCCACCTGCTCTTGTGTATATGTTTCCAGCACGGCTTGTGCCGTCCGCGCTCGCTCCATCATTTTTGCAATGTCTTGCGCCGCATCCGTGTCCGCAATAGATGTCTGTATAGCCATGGTTTACCTTCAATTCTTGTTGCC
This sequence comes from Hellea balneolensis, assembly GCA_003233025.1. Taxonomy (GTDB): domain Bacteria; phylum Pseudomonadota; class Alphaproteobacteria; order Caulobacterales; family Maricaulaceae; genus Robiginitomaculum_A; species Robiginitomaculum_A balneolensis_A. Next base: position 2,929 of record QIKS01000235.1, read on the forward strand.
TCTCCCTTGTAAGCAGGTATTTATGCATGTAAATAGCATATAATACGTATGTTAACTGCAATTTTTCAGGT
>QIKS01000198.1 GCA_003233025.1 Hellea balneolensis
AGCCCTTGGGTATTCCTCATCGCCCGATGATGCCTATCAAGTGCTCAGAGGCTTTCGCACCGTCACCACCCGCTTTGAAAAGCAGGCCCAGACGGCTTTGGTTTTAGCCACGTGGCTGAAGGGCCATGCCAAGGTGCGCAATGTCTTACATCCTGCCCTCGCCTGTCATCCTGATCACGCAATCTGGCAACGGGATTTTACCGGCTCGGCCTGTTTGTTTAGCATTGTGCTGCAGCCTTGCAGCGAAACACAGGTGCTAAAATTCCTCGACGGGTTGAAATTATTTGCCAAAGGGTTTTCATTTGGCGGCTATGAAAGTTTGATTATCCATTGTGACCCGCAGCTTAAACGCAGCCATAATCCAAAACTGGGCGGGCCGCTTATCCGCCTTGCCTGCGGGCTTGAAGACGCGGATGATTTGCAAGCTGATTTGACAGCCGGGCTAAACCTCCTATGAATGTGCGCCAGTTTTTGCCAAAGCGAAAGCGGATGTGGGCGTTGTGGCTTCTGGTTTGCCTATTTTTGTTCACCCTTATTTCTTGCGGCCCGACAAAATTAACACTGTCGCGCGCCCACTTAAAACCCAAAGGCCCCGAAGCTAGGCCAGCGCTGATTTCTGCCAACACAAGTCTGGATGAATGGCAGCACACCATCAAGCCAAAACTGCAACAGCAATTGCAAGATCATGTCTATGGTGTTCTCCCTACCGGCAGCACAACAAAAATTACCGGCCACCGAGTGATCGCCGAACAAGCTTTTGGCGGCAGCGCCAGGGCGGAGGAATACACATTGGTCGGCACCGCAGAATACGGCGGCAATACCTCACAAACGGCTGAATTTAAGATGGTGGTTTTAACGCCGTTACACGCGCAAGGGCCGGTGCCGCTCATCCTCATGCAAACCTTCTGCCCCAATCACAACACCGTCCCCCATCCGGGCGTCAGCATTGCCAATCCGCAAGGATTTGATTGTTCCGGGGACGGGATGATGAACAAACTTATCATCTATGTTTTTGGCCGCTATATCACAACGCCGCCTTTGGAGACGATTATGCAGCGCGGCTATGCATTGGCGACGATTTTCCCGTCTGAATTTGTTCCAGACGGCGCGAATAGCGGCTTGCGCGCACTTGAAGGGTTAACCCAAGGACACGCCGACCCCCAAACCCGCATGGGCGCCATTGCCGCCTGGGGCTGGGGTTATTCGCGCATGGTCGATATACTAAGCGACGACCCCAGATATAACCCGGCCCAAATGTTTGCTTTCGGCCATTCCCGCTACGCAAAAGCCGCCCTTGTTGCCGCCGCCTTTGACGAACGCATTGCCGGCGTCATTGCCCATCAATCAGGGCGGGGCGTCCCTCAACAAAGGTAAAAGAGGCGAGAGCATTGCTGAAATAACCGAGATATACCCCCATTGGTTTGCCCAAAGCTATGCAGAATTTGCCGACCGTGAAGAGCATATGCCCCTAGATCAACATGCACTTATCGCCCTCATCGCCCCGCGCCCTCTATTCTTGGGCAATGCCAGACGCGATGTCTGGTCCGACCCCAATGGCGCATTCAAAGCCGCAATCGGCGCAACACCTGTTTACAATCTTTATAAAAAACAAGGACTTAACCAAGACAAGCTAAGGCCATTTATTGCCGGTGCCGACATCAGCTTCCACCTCCGCCCCGGCACGCACGGCATTGTCAAAGAAGACTGGCCCGCATTTTTAGCGTTTCTGGATGCGCATACAAAACGGTAGAGAAAAAATATGACCCAGAAGGTCATTGGACTTCTGGGCACAGATAGACTTGGCTAACCCAACATGCGGTTAGCCAAAGCCCCATCTAAGTCATTGATTTATATCAGTAAAATATAAAAGTGGCGATTCCGGTAGGACTTGAACCTACAACCCCCTGCTTAGAAGGCAGGTGCTCTATCCAGTTGAGCTACGGAACCATTTAATCATACTGCTTTGCAGCGTCTTATAGATAATCCGCCTGTTCAATGTGTCCAGGGAAATTTTCGCTCAAAAGCAAAATTATCGCTATAACTGCGCCCGACAGGCTGATGCGCGCTGCGTTCAACCAGACGGTAGGGAATGGCATTTGCTTTGGCGTAAGCGATGGCCGCTTCTTTGGTTTCAAAACTTAGCTGTACCGCCCCCATCATATGCATGCTGCCCGATGTTCCGGTGAGCGGATCGGTTTGCTGGACACTGTCTTTCGGAAATTCGATAATCCAGGTTTTGGATTTCTTATCGGCAGACTGCATAGCATTGCGCACACGTTGATGAATAAGAGCAAACATAAAAGCACCTTTGATAGCCAGTTTTATATAACCAGCCTGAGCGGATATATACAGCCAGATAGAGGGGGACGTCTATATGTTTTTGTTAAAAGCCGTGTTCATCATTGATCGCAATTCTTGGGTATTGCCTCCAGCCTGAGCGCTAGCGTTCGCCGCGAACTGTCCAGAGACGTGCGAAGCAGGGGGGTGTAAAGAAGCGACGTGCGAAGCAGCGACGTGCGAAGAAGGATGCTCTATATGTTCTGACGGTAAAGACCGTGTCCGCCAATTTTCAAACACGGTGTCCATAAAGGACGGGGAAACCTCACCTGAATTCCACAATTGGGTAAATTCGGCGCTGGAGCTGTGCGGTCTGAATTCGGCTTCCAATGTGTGTAAAATAACCCGCATGGGCAAATTGACACTTTCACCAAATACCATAGTTTCAGCAGTGCCCAGTGACGGCAAAAAGCTAAGCAGGCTAGCCGCGCCGTCAGGAATGGCCGCTTTAACAAATTGCTGATCACGCTCATTGCTGAGACGCATTGAAAAAATAGTGCCACATTGCGAAAGCGTTGAAGGGTCAAGCTCTGACGGACGTTGACTGATAATACCCAGTGAAACACCGTATTTACGTCCTTCCTTGGCAATGCGCGAAATCGATTTTCGTGTGGCAGCAAAACCTTGCGAACGGTCCGCGGGGATATAGCGGTGGGCTTCTTCACAAACCAATAATATAGGTATTTTGCGATTGCTCCACATGGCCATTTCAAAAGCTAGCCGACTGACAACGGAGACAACAATATTTAGGGCATCGGCGGGAATTCCAGAAAAATCCAGAATACAAATGGGTTTGCCGTTAACAGGTATCCTGAAAATTTGCCCGGTAATATGCTGTATCGATAAGGGTGCTGCTTGATTTTTGAAGACAAATTGATATCTCGGATCATTCGTCAAAACATCAATTCGGCGTACTAACCGCTTATAAGCCGCAATATTTCCTGAGTTTTCAAGCTTGCCCATATAAAAATTTATCAGCTGAGTAACATCACGCATCCGGTAAGGCACAGGAGAATCCAGGGAAATATGTGCACCTGCCCGGTGAATATCTTTTTCCATATCTGCTATTTTTATCTGGGCCGCAATTTTCTTGGCCCCATTTTCCCCGTTTGTAGCGCGATCAAAAAGATGTTTAGCCTTCAAGATAACATCGGAAAGGATTTCAATTTCCTCGCGCTTTTGGTCCTCGATTTTCGAAGTTAAAAGCTCAACGGTTTCTTCAAAATCAAACAGCCAAATTGGCAAATCAAGCTGGCCTTGCCCGATCACGGCAGCCCGGTCTCCAAAGCTTTTGGAATATTCATTATGTGGATCAAATAAAACAATATGTGCATCCGGGTTTTCGTCCAATACAGCGCGCAAAACCAATGCGACCGTACATGATTTTCCTGACCCCGTTGACCCTAAAATAGCAAAATGTTTCGACAATAAATCATCTGTACGTACTTTGGCGACAATTTTATCGTCTTGCTGCAAGCGACCAATTTTTATGTTCTTGCTTCCTTTTGACGAAAAAATCAGGCTTAACTCTTCAT
>QIKS01000246.1 GCA_003233025.1 Hellea balneolensis
TCAAATTTCGCGCCGCCATTTTCAAAGCGCAGGTTTTCAGCCCGCACATCAGCTTGCGGATTAAACCCATATGTAATCACCCGCCTGTCCGTCACCCGGCTGACCAAAGCTTGAACCTCCGGATGGTCAATGCACAAAACCGCAAACCCGTAAAAAGGCAGGTTTTCGATAAAGGTATCGAATGCGGCGCGCAGAGTATCAAAATCGCCGTAATGCTCCATATGTTCCGGGTTGATATTGGTGACAATAGCAATGGTGGAAAACAGTTTTAAAAACGAGCCATCGCTTTCGTCCGCCTCAACCACCATCCACTTGCCGCCGCCCAATTTGGCATTGGCGCCGTACGCATTGATAATACCGCCATTAATCACCGTCGGGTCAAGCCCGCCGCCCTCAAGCAATGCCGCAACCATAGATGTGGTTGTCGTCTTGCCGTGGGTGCCCCCCACGGCAATCGCCCATTTAAGCCGCATTAATTCCGCCAGCATTTCCGCCCGGCGCACCACAGGTATGGACAGGCTGCGCGCCTCGACCAGTTCAGGGTTACCCGATTTGATCGCCGAGGACACAACCAAGGCCCCGGCCCCGTGAACTTGCTCGCCGGCGTGGCCAATATAAATCTTCGCGCCCAGTTTTTTAAGCCGCACCACATTGGCGTTCTCGCGCATATCCGAGCCTTGCACGCAATAGCCCAGATTAATCATCACCTCGGCAATGCCGCTCATGCCAATGCCGCCAATGCCGACAAAATGCACAGGGCCAGTTTCGAAGGGCATTTGGGTTTTCATGGTTTGGGCCTTATTATCACTGCAGTTATCATTGTACGGTTTTCGTGACCAATTTGGCCAAGGCATTTGCGCCGTCGAGGTAAGCTTGGGCGCGGGCGTTGCGCGATGCATTTTTAAGCCAGGTCGAATCATTTAATCTCTCCGCCAGAATAGTTTTTACATTCTCTGGCGTAAACCTCAATTCGGGCAAAATATCGGCAGCATCTCGGTCTTTTAAAGGCTGGGCATTGAGGCTTTGGTGGTCGTCCATAGCAATGGCCAAAGGCACCAAAAGCGACGGCAAGCCCATCGCCATAATCTCACTGACACTGGACGCACCAGCGCGCGCAACCACATAATGGGCTTTGGCCAAATGCGTCTCGATATCGGTTAAGAACGGCGCACAGTGCGCTTTCACCCCGGCGTCCTTGTAGGTTTTTTGCGCGAAATCAAGGCTCTCCTCGCGGGTTTGTTGGGTGACCGACAGGCGCGCACGCAGATCAGGCGCCAGCCCGGCAATAGCAACAGGCACCGTCTCGCTTAGCAAGCGCGCCCCCAAACTACCGCCAACAATCAGCAGATTAATCGTGTCGGTTGGCGGGATGTATTGGCGTTCAGCCGCTTTAATAATGCGCGCACGGATAGGATTGCCCAGCACCAGCCAATTGGAACCCTTGGGCCGCTTTTGTAAAATATCAAAGCCGGACACAACTGCGTGCGCCCGCTTGGCAAACACCCGGTTGACCCGACCCAGCACGGCGTTTTGCTCATGCAATATTGTCGGCACACCCAAATTTTGCGCCGCCCTCATGGCCGGATAAGCCGGATAACCGCCAAAACCAACGACAATATCAGGCTGCCATTCTTTAATAAATTCTTTCGCAGTCTTCACCCCTTTACGCAGTTTCACCATGCCTGCCAGAGCGCGCAAGGGACGACGCGATGACAGGCTGGCGGCTTGTACTTCTATGGTGGTGGTCGCCGGAATGTCACCTGCGTGAGCAAGCCCGCGTCCATCGGTCATAAGCGCAATTTCCCAACCTTGGGATTTCAGTATTTGCGCCAAAGCCTGAGCCGGGAACATGTGTCCGCCTGTGCCACCTGCTGCGAGAAGAATACGCATGTTCACGAAACCCCAAATCCGTAAGCGCCGGGGCGTTTACGGGTAAATGCCAAGATTAACCCGACAGTGAAACACAAGGCTAACATGGAAGAACCACCAGAGGAAATAAACGGTAATGTCATACCTTTTGGCGGCACCATATTGAGGTTCACCGCCAAGTTAATCATGGTTTGCAAGCCAATCATTGTCGCCAATCCGGCCACGGCCAATTGGGCGAAATAATCATTTAAGTGCAAAGCGTTGCGAAAGCACCTGGCGACAAAAGCCGCCAGCAGTAATATCAAGCCAGCCGAGAGCAAAAACCCGAACTCCTCAACCGTCACTGCGAAAATAAAATCCGTATGGGCATCGGGCAGCAAATATTTAACCTCCCCCTCCCCCGGCCCCCGGCCAAACAAACCGCCATTGGCAATAGCTTCCAAAGCTTTGTCGGTTTGATATGTATCCGAGCCTTCAGGGTTTAAAAAACGGTCAACCCGGTCACGAACATGGGGCAGGAAATTATAAGCAGCCACAGCGCCGCCAAGCGAGCCTGCCAATAAAAACAACATCCAGCCCAGGGACAATCCGGCATAGAAAAACACGGCGCCAAAACAAGCCGTCAACAAAAACGACTGACCGAAATCCGGTTGCCTGATGAGTAAAAAAACCAGCAATGCATAGAGGGCGAACAAGATGATGGTGCCGGGAAACTCCGGGCTTTGCTTGCGTACTGAAAACATCCAAGCTGCGAAAA
>QIKS01000243.1 GCA_003233025.1 Hellea balneolensis
TGTCTTGCCAAGCATCGCACAAATACGGGCTGAACCCCGCGAGGTGATATAATCATGAGTAGCGCGACAACCAAGATTAATGACATTATTCATGGGCGTTTGCGGCTTGGGGTCATGGCCTATCTTTCAACGGCCAGCCCGGCGAGCTTCCCCGAGCTGGTACAAAAAACCGGCAGTTCGCACGGCAATCTTTCGACCCATTTAACCAAGTTGGAAAATGCGGGTTACATTGAGCAAAAAAAGGGTTACAAAGGAAAACGTCCGCAAACATTGGTTTTTATGACCGATACAGGACGGACGGCATGGATTGAATATCTCGGCACCATCAAAGCCATGCTCGATTTATAGGAGCTGGCAATGGACTACCTAAAAGACAGCAAAGCAGCCGGACGACATCTCATGCCAGATTTGGTCCGGGTCATTGCCCTCATGGGTATCGCCGTTGTTAATGTCGGGTTGATTGCCTATCCTATGATGTCGGGCTATCTTGACGGCGGCTTTAAAAGCAGCGTGGACGAAGCCGCTTTTTGGGGCGTGAATGCGCTTTTCACATTCAAATCATATACCTTGTTCTCCTTCATGTTCGGCGTTGGTTTTGCCTATCAAATGCAATCGGCCCAAAAGCACGGTGCCCAATTTGGCAGCCGGTATACAAGACGCATAATCGGCTTGCTGGTTTTGGGGGTTTTCCATATCGCCTTCTTGTTCCAAGGGGATATTTTGGTGATGTATGGCGTTTTAGGCGCCGTGCTCTATCTGTTTAGAAATACCAAAGTTAAAACCCTGCTGCGATGGGGTATCGGCCTGCTTGCCTTGCAGATATTTATTATGCTGGCTGGGGCAGGCATGATGAAGTTGGGGCAGGTTTATGCACCTGACGAAATGGCGCAAGAACTTCAGACAATGCAGATTGGTGCCGCACATGCCAATGAAGTGTTTGGCGACGGCACATTCGTCCAATCGATCATGCTACGCCTGTCTGAATATGGCCAAACCATAGCTTGGATGATCCCCATACAAGGGCCAGGTATTTTTGCCTTTCTCTTGTTTGGGCTGGCCGCGGTTCGGTCTGATATTATTGCAAATCCGGGCGCACAATTATGGCGTAAATTTCGCCGAATTGCCCTACCAATCGGGCTTATTGGCAGCATATTAGGCGCGACACTTGTTTTGGCCGGGGATAATATGATGGATCCAAAAATGATGCTGGGCATGGCAATTATCGCCGCAGCCAGCCCGTTTTCCACAGCCGGATATCTCGGACTTATCGCAAAATGGGCCGGGCGGCCCTTAAACAGATTTACAAATTTCATGGCGCGCGGCGGCACGGCGACCTTAAGCGCTTATCTGCTGCAATCGCTGATTTTAAGCTTGGTGTTTAACAATTACGGGCTTGGGCTTTTCGGGCAATTGGGCGCGGCTGCGTGTACAGCCATCGCCTTTGGCACCGCCTTGTTTACCATCATCTTTGCCAGCCTCTGGCGCACGAAATTTAAGCACGGCCCGTTTGAAGCAATTTTGCGCCGCTGGACATATCTCGGCAAGCGCTAAGGGTATTTTAATCGCCTGGCTATAAGATAAACCCGCTATGTCGGACTTTAACAAAAACGCTGATCGGCTGACGCGCTGGTGCAAAACCCAGGCTTTGCCCTTTTGGGCCAAAGCCGGGCGCAATGAGCGCGGCGGTATGTTTGAATTTCTGAACATGGACGGCTCGCCGGTTTTGGGCATTGTGCGGGTACGGGTACAGGCGCGCATGGCTTATGCTTATGCCCATGCAAGCGCGCTGGGTTGGTATGATAATGCCCGTCAAATTTCCGATCATGCGTGGAATTATCTGATCGGGCCGGGATGTGCGGGCGGGGATAAGATTGCTGGCTCTGGCTTTAAGGGCTGCGCCCATTTGCTCAACTCCGATGCCAGCCTGCGAGATGCGACCCGCGATACTTATGCTCAGGCTTTCGTTATTTTGGCCGGGGCCTGGCGCTATATGGCCTTTGGCGATAAACCGTCTTTGGACATTGCCGTCAATACACTTGATTTTCTCGACACCCACGTTCGCGCAGAAAATGGTGGCTGGCTTGAAGGTGTTCCGCCGCGCACCCCGCGCCGACAAAACCCGCATATGCATATGTTCGAAGCTTTGTTGGCGCTTTTTAACGCGACAAATGACGCCAAATATAAACAGCGGTTAGATGAATTATATGCGCTTTTTCTCACCGTGTTTTATGATGAAAACACCGGCTTGATCACCGAGTTTTTTGATCAAAACTGGACACCTGCCCCACAAAGCGGCCCCTATGAACCTGGCCATATGATGGAATGGTGTTGGCTGCTGCGGCAATATGAGCGCATAGGCGGGACGGGTGTGAACAAAATTGCCAATAGGCTCTATGAGCAGGCTCAAAAAATTGGCCTCAATGAGAGGACGGGTTTGTTGTTTGACCATGTGAGCACGCAGGGTTTAACGCCGGGTTCCACACACCGCACATGGCCGCAAACCGAGTTTTTAAAAGCCAGTATTGCCCAAAATGATAAAGCCCAGGCCAGCAAATTGATCGAGATTTTATTTGCCACTTACCTAAATGTTGAACACAAAGGCGGCTGGATTGATCAACTTAAT
>QIKS01000178.1 GCA_003233025.1 Hellea balneolensis
ACCTCTCACCGGGAGAGTTTCAAAAAATTTTACGATTTGCGTGAGCGGGTTATTCCCGAAAACATGTGTTCACAAACCATGACAGACGCGGCGCGGCTCGACTGGTTATGCGGGGAGGCTTTGTCCCGTTTGGTGTTCGGGACACCGGCGGAAATCGGTAAATTTTGGGGTGCGGCCAGTGCGCGGGAAGTGGTGGAGTGGGCAAAAACACAGAGGGTTAAATGGCAAGATGTTGAAATTGAATGCGCCGATGGCCGGTGGACGAAAGCGCTCGCACCTGCGGATATTGAGCAGCGCTTGCAAACCGTCCGCCCGCCGACCTCCCGCCTGCGTATTCTAAGCCCATTTGACCCGCTTGTCCGTGACCGTGTTCGTCTAAAGCGCCTGTTTGGTCTTGAGTTTAAAATCGAAATTTTCATCCCCGCCGCCAAACGCAAATGGGGCTATTATGTTTACCCGCTTTTAGAAGGCTCCCGTTTTGTTGGCCGCATTGAAGTCCGGGCCGTGCGCAAAGAAAACCAAATGCAAGTCCTAAAGTTCTGGCCAGAACCGGGCGTAATGTGGACTGCCAACCGCGCCGATAAGTTGAACGCGGAGTTAAAAAGATTGTCGCGGCTGGCAGGTGTGGAGCAGGTTGTCTGGAAATGTGCTAACTCTTGAACGGCTTGAGGAGTTGGGCGAGATAATTTACCGGATAGTCCGGCTCAGCGCCTATACCAATATCGTCCGAGCTAATAACCCGATCTTTGTCATAATAAGCCGTACCTAAAAGGCGGTCGGTAAATGTGGTGAACAGGCCGAAATTGACGTCGCCTTCTTCTGCGGTTTTAAGGTGGTGAAACCGGTGCAGCACATTGACCGCCAAAAAATGCCTCAACGGCCCGACAAAATAATTGACGTTGGAATGCTGCAAGAGAAGTTGCAGGACAACCGCGACGATGAGCAATGTCATAACGTCTTGGGGAATGCCCATCAATATGAGCGGAGCCGCGCCGCCAAGGGTTTCCAGAAACTGGTGTACGGGGTGCTTCATCAAGCCGTTAAACCCGTACATGCGTTTGATACTGTGGTGCACAGCATGCAATTTCCATAAGGTGTCAATGCGGTGGCTGGCAAAATGCACCAGCGTAATCCCGATATCGGCAATGAAAATAGCCAAAACCAGTTGCGTCCACAGAGGCAAGGAGGTCGGCCACAAGGACGGCATGGTCATCAGCCCAGCTATCACCGGCAACATCATCAAGCCCGCAACATTGGCGCTCTCATTGACAATACCGTGATAAAAATCCCGCAAGCGGTCACCGTGGGATTTGTTGAAATCATCATATGGTACTAGAAACTCCAACGCGAATGCCAGTGTGATAAACCCTAAAACCAGCGCAAATAACCAAATTTTACCGTAGCCAGCCCCGACTAGATAAACCGCCAAACCATTGCCACCGATTAGGAACAACGGAATATAAATAAGCCGAATGATAAATTTAAACATAGTGTTTCCTCCTCAATTTGACTTACTCTTTAGGACGTAACGGCAGAAGAAGATTGAACGTAGTGGCTAAGATTTGGAATTTCTGGTGGTGAAGCGGGCGTTTTTATTGATGTCGCCCGGGGTCAAGCCAAACATACGCTTAAAAGTGCGCGATAAATGGGCGCTATCTGCAAAGCCCGCCATATGGGCGGCATTGGTGAGCGAGCCGTCCGTGGCCAGACACCCAAATGCGCGCTGCAATTTGGCCCATAATAAGTAGCTTTTTAAGGACATGCCGATTTGGGCGCTAAACAAATGCCGGAAACGGCTGGCCGACAGGCCGGACGCCTGCACCAATTGGCCCAAACGGATATTTAAATCATCTAACGCGGCTATGGTGGCCAGTGTTTGGCTGATCCGCGGATCGACAGGCACGAAAACATTGCGCCCGCTGGTTTGTGGCCAAATCAACCGGGCAATCTCTTGGCCAAAACCGCTGCCCATATTTTCGGGCGATATATCGAGCGCAGAATGTATCGTGTCCATTTGGGTCTGCGAAATGGCCAGTTCACTCACGCCGTCAATATGCAGGCGCGCCAGGTTTTGTGCCACCAGAGTCGGCTCTAAATACAAAAGCGTTGCGGATTGGCTTTGACTGGACAGTCTGTGGCTGACATTTGAGCCTATCACCAAGACTTCATCTACAATGCGCCTTGTTTCCAAAGTTTCGATGTGCAGAGGACCGCTAAATGGAAAGCAGATTTGCACGGCATAATGTTGATGATAATCATTATGGCCGACTGGCCCTTTATAATAAACCCAGCCCAGCCCAACCGTCAGATCACCAATCCAGTCACTCATGATGAGGGATCAACGGCTTTCCCATACGCACCAAAGGAATTTCAGTGCCGTCATCGGCGGTATCTATATGGATTTTCATTTTTTCATAACCGGACGCTTCGTATAATGGCACACCCGCCAATGTCGCCATCATCTCGGCGCGTTTGAACCCGGCTTTGCGGGCGGCGTCTTCACAAGTGTCCAAAATTAACCGTCCTATACCGCGCCTTGTCCAGTCGGGGTGGGTGTACATAGCCCTGATACGGGCGGCATCTTTGGCGGGGTTCAGCGGGGCGGCGCTACGACCTTTTGAATGGTTGCCGCCATAAAGCGTATTGCGAAATGACCAACCGCCACACCCGACAAGGGTTTTTTTCCTGTCCACGCACGCCCAAACCACGAAATATGTACCGTCTTTGATCAGTGTCGTATCAAGCCCCATAACTTCGTAAGAAGCCTTAATTTGCGCGCGGGAAAGAAAGGGTTTTTGCAAAATTTCGATAGATTTGGTCATTAAAGCCTGAATTTCAGGCAAATTATTGTGTGTAGCGACACTTATGCGGTATGAAACTGGCATATGCGCATTGTGTCATAAAAGTCACGCTTGGCAATAAAATAATCCGCAAATGAGTTAGGTATTGTTGCAGGGCGCGAATTGCGTCAGTGTCGTACATTAGATTTATCTAATCTAGTTCGTTACAAAAATCCTATGAAGGGGACAATTAAATGAAAACTTATTCTTTAAAATCACAGTTGGCGGTGAGCGTATCAGCGCTGATGATCGCCGGTACATTTAGTACGGCATCCTTTGCCCAAACCAGCGGCGATGTCGTCACCGAAGACGAAATCATCTCTACCGGTACGCGGCGCAAAGCCCGTTCCGCAGCTGACACACCGGCCCCCGTCGATGTTATCAGCGGCAAGGAATTTACCAATAATGCGTCATCCGATATTGGTGACTTGCTGCGAACCGCAGTCCCTTCCTTTAATGTCAACGCCCAGCCTATTTCTGACGCGGCGACCATTATCCGCCCGGCCAACCTGCGCGGCCTGTCCCCTGACAACACATTGGTTCTCCTCAACGGCAAACGCCGTCATCGTGGTTCTGTTATTGCCTTTTTGGGCGGCGGCATTTCTGACGGTGCCCAGGGTGTTGATATCGGCGTGTTCCCGGCCATTGGCCTGAAGCAGGTTGAAGTTCTGCGCGACGGTGCGTCATCCCAGTACGGCTCTGACGCCATTGCCGGTGTGATGAACTTTGTACTTAAAGACGCCGCCGAAGGCGCGACTGTCGAACTTAAATACGGTTCCACCTATGCAGGCGACGGCGATAATTACCGGATTTCCGGCAATATCGGCCTGCCGATCGGCGATAAAGGCTTTGTCAATGTTTCCGCCGAATACGGTGAAAGCGACGGCACATTCCGCGCTGTTCAGCGTGGTGATGCGGCGGCACTAATCGCTGCTGGCAATACGGCCGTTGGCGATATCAGCGTCAACACTGTAACCACTGATTTCGTTCAATATTGGGGACAGCC
>QIKS01000007.1 GCA_003233025.1 Hellea balneolensis
GGCTCAAAAGGGGCTAAAACACTGATTATAGAGGCCAAAGGTCCAGCCGCCGCTATGATACAGGCCCAGTCAGCGCAACTCTTGGATAAAGTCAACCAATTCCTGGGCGCAAGCTCTGTGGTAAAGATCATAGTCAAACAAGGCCGCATCCAACCCGCGAAACATCCAGCACAAACATCACGAAAACCTCACAGAGATGTGCAAGAAACTCTGGCCACAGACGATGATAATAGTCTAAAAGCCGCATTAGACAAATTGGGGTCAATGGTAAAACCGCCAAAGAACTGAACAGGGTTATCTTATGAACTTCGCGAAAATTACAAGACTTGCCGTATCAATACTGTGTGCAAGCATATTGGGAGCAGGCACATTTGCCGCCGCACAGTCTAGCCACAACCATGACCATGACCATGCGAATGCAGCGCAAACAGACACAAGCCAGCCACCCCTGCCTACAGAAGGCGTATATTCTGAACTGGACACGGATCATGTGATCGGCGCACCTATGGCGCCCACAACCATGATTATTTATGCCTCCGTAACCTGCCCCCATTGTGCAAGCTGGTTTAATTCTATCTGGCCAGATATTAAGAAAAACTATGTAGACAAAAGTGAGCTACGCGTGGTTCTGCGCGAGTTTCCTACGGCTCCGGCAAACATAGCCGTTATCGGCTTTCAAATCGCCAATTGCGCCCCCGAAGACCAATATTTTGAAATACTAGAGCACCAATTCGCCGAGCAAGATAATATCTTTGCAGCTCTGGAAGCCAATACGGCCAAGGAGAAATACCTGGAAATTGCCAAGAAAGCCGGTCTGGCTGACGAAGCGGCCATGGATGCCTGCCTCAGCAATTCCGCCGGGATAGAGCGCATCAACACATCCATGTTATTGTCCCGTGCTGCCGGGATCAAATCCGTCCCGAGCTTGATCATTGACGGGCAAGTTTACAAAGGGGGGCTGGAGTATCTTCCTTTATCCAAACACCTGGACAGCCTTTCCAAACGTGGATATTCAGCCATTCCGAAGCAATAACGCCAAACTCGGCCGAAATTATCCACATTCATTCGTTAACAAAACCTTTATAATTCCTTGCCATTAAGGCGTAAATTGAGAGAGTAACACATGTTTATAAATTCACGATTCGATTCGTTTGCAAAAACGACCATTATGATTACCGCTGGTGCCCTGTTCCTGGGCGCTTGTTCTGGCGACAGCGCAAAATCCACTTCCGGCGCAGCTTCTGGTGAACGCTCGTCCTATGAAGTTGCTGGCGACCATGCTTTGGGCAATCCAGATGCCAAAGTCACCATTGTTGAATATGCATCCGTAACCTGCGGGGCTTGCGGCAATTGGCACACAAATGTATGGCCAGAGTTTAAATCCACATATATCGACACCGGCAAAGTCCGCTTTGTTTACCGCGAATTCCCAACCGGCGTTATCTCTCTAGCCAATGTCGGGCATTTGTTGGCCAATTGCGCTGGCGAGGATAAGTTCTTCGGCCTGATTGATGTACAAATGAAACGTCAAAGCCAGATCATCAATTCTTCAGATGTAAAAGGCGAATATGTGGCTTTGGCCAAATCGGCGGGCATGAACGAAGCCGCCTTTGACGCCTGCATGGCCGACGAGGTACAAATAGACCGCCTGCGCAAAGTGGCGGACGACGGCAGTAATATGGGTGTCACCGGCACCCCGACTTTTTTCATCAATGGCAAAAAAGAGCAAATGTTCGTCATCGAAGATTTTCATAAGAAACTCGCGCCATACCTGGGCGGAGATGCACCTAAACCGGCTGAAGCTGAAGCTGAAGAAAAAGAATAAGGATATATATGGGGTCTCTGCGTTTTAATCATATAAAACTGGTTGGGTTCAAATCCTTTGTTGAACCCACTACTTTTGAGATTAAACCGGGCCTCACGGGGGTTGTCGGGCCGAACGGCTGTGGCAAATCCAATCTTTTGGAAGCGTTACGCTGGGTCATGGGGGCCAATTCCGCCAAGGCTATGCGCGGCAAAGCCATGGACGATGTCATTTTCTCCGGCACCAAAACCCGCCCGGCCCGAGGTCAAGCCAGCGTCACTCTTGAGATCGACAATTCGGCCAGAATAGCCCCCTCCATGTTCAACGACAATGAAGTCCTGGAGGTCACACGCGCCATCACCAAAGGTGCAGGCTCCAAATACACGGTCAATGGCCAGACGGTACGGGCCAAAGATGTGCAGCTTTTATTTGCAGATGCGTCCACAGGGGCCAACTCCCCTGCCCTGGTGCGCCAAGGCCAGATCAGTGAATTGATCTCAGCCAAGCCGGAAAACCGCCGCAGGATCCTGGAAGAAGCCGCCGGTATTTCGGGCCTGCACACCCGCCGCCACGAGGCAGAATTGCGATTAAGGGCCGCCGAGACCAATCTTGACAGGCTTGAGGACGTATTAAGCCAGATCGAAAGTCAACTTCTAAGCCTGCGCCGCCAATCGCGCCAAGCCGCACGTTTTAAACGCCTGGCTGGAGAAATCCGCGAATACCGCACTCTGCTCTGGTTAAAACGCTGGCAACAGGCTTTACAAGCGCTCGAGCTTTCATCTGGTGAGTTGAAAAACAGCGAGGT
>QIKS01000011.1 GCA_003233025.1 Hellea balneolensis
ATCGAAACTCAGGGCAATGATGTTTCCGCCTTTATCCCGACCAATGTGATTTCGATCACGGACGGACAGATATTTTTGGAAACCGATTTGTTCTTCCAGGGTATTCGCCCGGCTTTGAACGTTGGTCTCTCGGTGTCGCGGGTGGGTTCATCTGCACAGATTAAAGCCATGAAACAAGTGGCTGGCCCGATTAAGGGCGAATTGGCGCAATACCGCGAAATGGCGGCCTTTGCCCAATTTGGCTCAGACTTGGACGCATCAACACAGGCGCTATTGGCACGTGGTGAGCGTTTGACCGAGCTGCTCAAACAACCACAATTTTCGCCCTTGCAGGTCGAAGAACAGGTTTGCGTTTTGTATGCGGGCACACGTGGGTATCTGGATAGTGTTGGCGTGAAAAGTGTGCAAAAATACGAATCCGAGCTTCTTTCCCACCTTAAAGGTCAACACGCCGATCTTTTGAGCGAGATCAAAACCACAAAGAAATTATCCGATAAAACGGAAGAAAAACTTAAGTCCGTTTTGGCCAATTTTACCAAGAATTTCGCAGGTTAGGGCAGGGAAATGGCCAGCCTTAAGGATTTACAAAACCGGATCAAGAGCGTCAAGAACACGCAAAAGATCACCAAGGCCATGCAAATGGTTGCGGCGGCAAAATTGCGCAAGGCGCAAGAAAAGGCCGAGAAAGCGCGGCCTTATGCTGAGCGCATTGGCGCGGTTATTACCAATTTATCTAGCGCCATGGCTGGCAATGCAGGGGCGCCGAAATTGCTGGTTGGTACGGGCAGCGACCAAATGCAATTGCTTGTGGTCGCGACGGCTGACCGGGGGTTGTGCGGCGGGTTTAATACCAATATTGCGCGCAAGGCCCGCGAAGAAATTGCAGCACTTGAAGCAGCGGGCAAGACCGTAAAGATTTTTTGCATCGGTAAAAAAGGCTTTGAGCAACTTGACCGTTTGCACAGCGAAAAAATCGTTGAGATGGTGTCGCTAAAGGAGCACAAAACTTTAAATGCTGCGATTGCGGGGGAGCTTGGTGGTAAAATTACAGCCATGTTTGAAGCCGGAGAATTTGATGTTTGCAAGCTGATTTATTCCGAATTTGAAAATGTCATGACCCAAACCCCAGTGATCAAAACCATGATCCCGGCGCTTGGCAGTGCAGGCGACGAAACGGATCAAGGCCCTGATCTCGGCGACGCAGCTTATGAATATGAGCCAGATGAAGAAGGTATTTTGCAGGTTTTGTTGCCGCGCAATATTAACACGCAGATATTCTCGGCTCTTTTGGAAAATAGTGCAGGCGAGATGGGCTCCAAAATGGCGGCCATGGATAATGCCACGCGCAGTGCGGGCGATATGATCGATAAATTAACACTCACATTTAACCGCTCACGTCAGGCGCAAATCACGTCTGAACTCATAGAAATTATTTCCGGCGCAGAAGCGCTTTAGTAAGAGGAAAAGAAGATGGCTAAAAAACCAGTAGCAAAAAAACTAACGGCCAAAAAGGCTCCCGCTAAGAAAATAGTTGCTCAAAAAGTAGTCCGCAAAAAAACGCCTGCAAAGAAAGCAACCGTGAAATATACGGGCAAAATCAGCCAAATCATTGGCGCGGTGATTGACGTGGAATTTGTCGGTGATTTGCCGGCTATTCTCAACGCCCTTGAAACCGACAACCAGGGCAACCGTCTTGTGTTGGAAGTTGCCCAGCATTTGGGACAAAATATCGTGCGGACAATCGCTATGGACAGTACCGAAGGTTTGGTGCGCGGCGAACCGGTTCGTGATTTGGGTAGCCCGATTATGGTTCCCGTCGGCCCGGCTACATTGGGCCGGATTATGAACGTTATTGGCGAGCCTGTTGATGAGGCTGGCCCGATCAAAACAACCAAGCGTGCCTCTATTCACAGAGAAGCGCCGCCGTTTAAAGATCAGGCAACCGAGTCTGAAGTTCTGGCGACCGGTATTAAAGTTATCGATCTGCTTTGTCCTTATGTGAAGGGCGGGAAAATTGGCCTGTTTGGCGGCGCCGGTGTTGGCAAGACAGTTTTGATTATGGAATTGATCAACAATATTGCCAAAGCTTATGGTGGTTATTCCGTCTTTGCCGGTGTTGGCGAGCGCACACGTGAGGGCAATGATCTGTATTGGGAAATGATCGAAAGCAAAGTGAACGAAGAAGGCGGCGGCGGCGATAGCCGGTGCTCGCTGGTTTACGGTCAAATGAACGAGCCTCCGGGCGCTCGGGCGCGTGTTGCCCTGACCGGACTTAGCCAGGCTGAATATTTCCGCGACGAAGAAGGCAAGGACGTTTTGTTCTTCGTTGACAATATTTTCCGCTTCACTCAGGCCGGTTCCGAAGTGTCTGCCCTGTTGGGCCGTATCCCGTCCGCTGTGGGTTATCAGCCAACTTTGGCTACGGAAATGGGCCAAATGCAAGAGCGAATTACCTCGACCAATAAAGGGTCGATCACCTCCGTGCAGGCGATTTATGTGCCAGCCGATGATTTGACCGATCCGGCCCCGGCCACCAGTTTCGCCCATTTGGACGCGACAACGGTTCTAAATCGGGCGATCTCGGAAAAAGG
>QIKS01000138.1 GCA_003233025.1 Hellea balneolensis
TCGATTAAGGAAAAAACCCGCGAGGTTAAGCAAATCAATATTGGCGGCGCGCCGGCCCAAAGTGAAATGTTGACCGGCGACGAGAATATCGTTGATATTGATTTTTCCGTTTTGTGGCGGATTAATGATCTTGAGCAATATTTGTTTAATATTGATAGGCCAAGTGTGGCGGTTCGGGCTGTGGCGGAAAGTGCCATGCGTGAAGTGATCGGCCAAAACAACCTTCAAGGCATTATCACAACAGACCGGTTGAGCATAACAGCTGCCGTAAAAACCCTCATGCAGGACACTTTGGATGAATACAAAGCGGGCGTCGGCATTGTTGAAGTGCAATTGCAAAAAGCCGAGGCTCCGCCTGATGTGGTTGAGGCTTTTCGCGACGTTGTTAACGCAGGGCAAGACGCCGAAACCGTTATCAACCAAGCCACGGAGTACAGCAATAAAGTGATCCCGGTCGCTGAAGGTGCTGCGGCTAAGATCATTCAAGAAGCAGAAGCATATCGAGGCCAGGTTACGGCTGTGGCCAAGGGTGAAGCGGAACGGTTTCGTCTTATCCACCAGGAATATAAAGCTGCCCCGCGTGTGACCCGCCAACGGATGTATTTGGAAACCATTGAAGAGGTTTATGCAGACGCTGAAAAAATTGTTCTGGACGGAGACGTTAGTAACGGCGTTGTTCCTTATTTATCCTTGGACGAATTAAAACGTAAAACAGGAGTGCAATAATGCGCGGTATTTCACTGATTATTTCTCTGGCCGCTATTGGTCTGATTGTTTTCTTGACATGTACATTCACCGTTAAGCAGTGGGAACAGGTGCTTGTGCTTGAATTTGGCGAGGCCAAACGTATTGAAAACCAATGGGGCGGTGACGCAGATGCCGGGCTGAAATTTAAGAAGCCTTGGGAAAAAATCGTTGTTTTAGATCGCCGTAATTTGGAAATCGATCTGTCTCCGGTAGAGCTGCTGACCTCGGATCAGGAGCCGATGCTTGTGGACGCATTTGTCCGCTACAGAATTGTTGACGGGGTTGTATATTACGAAACCCTCCGCAATGATTTAGGGGCGCAGCAAAAGCTACAATCCGTGATGGATTCGACCCTGCGCGATGTGCTGGGCCGGGTGGCGACCACTGATATTATCTCCGGTCGCCGGGCCGAGTTGATGGCGGAAATTCAAGATGTCACCAATGCTGTTGCCCAGGATCAGGAAGAAGGGTTCGGCGTTGAAATTATTGATGTGCGTATCAAGCGCGCTGATTTGCCCCCCGCCAATGCGCAGCGGGTTTTCGAGCGGATGAAGACGGAACGTAACCAGCGGGCCGCACAAATCCGGGCCGAAGGTGAAAGAGAGGCCATCGAAATCCGCGCTACTGCCGATAAAACGGTAACAGTGACCTTGGCGACAGCCCAGGAGCAATCTGAAAGAATTAAGGGTGACGGTGACGCGCAGCGCAATAGAACTTATGCGGAGGCGTATAATCTTGACCCTGAATTTTTCGCGTTTTACCGCTCGATGGAAGCTTACAAAAAAGGTCTGTCCAAAGGCACCACCTATGTATTGTCCCCCGATAGTGATTTCCTTGGCTATCTGGACAATCAAAGAGGGCGTCGCTAGGCCGATCGGTGCCGGGCTGGGCGACGATATTACTCATCGCCTTTGGCGGGGCTTTATTGCTGGAAGGGGCGTTTTACGCCCTGTTTCCAGGCGCCATGAAACGGGCTATGGTGGAGATGCAAAACCTCCCTGAAAATGCCTTGCGCATTGGCGGGCTAATCAGTGCGTGTATCGGCGTTTTATTGGTGGTCTTTCTGATCCCCAAAACGTGAGTAAAATTTAACATTCAATCCGCGCTTTTGCGTTAAGGTGGATGTTTTAGGAGAGAGTTATGGCATTGCGACCCCTGTTAATAGCGGTTGGATTAACACTGGCGACCGCTTTATATGCGCCCGCGCCCGCCTATGCCCATGACGGCGACCACAGCACCCCGACCGGGTTTGCCGAACTTTCCAAGCGCCTTGCCCCTGCGGTTGTTAATATTTCCACAGCGCAAACTGTACAGATCGACAAAAACAAAGCCTTCCCCAAAGGCTCCCCCCTTGAGAGGTTCAATGATTTTTTTGGTCGTGAGGAAGAGCAAAACCGGGTGGCGCGCTCGCTCGGTTCCGGGTTTGTTATTGATAAGGCCGGGTTCATTGTCACCAATAATCATGTGATTGAAGGGGCGGACACGATTGAAGTCGGTTTTCCCAACGGCGATATTTTTGAAGCTGAACTTATAGGCCGCGACCCGTCAACCGATATTGCTTTGCTGAAAATTGATGCAGGTGGTGATATTCCCTTCGTCGAATTTGCCGGCGCGGAGTCTGCGAAAGTCGGCGAGTGGGTGATCGCCATTGGTAATCCTTTAGGCTATAGCAGCTCTGTTGCGGCCGGCATTGTCTCCGCCAATCACCGCAATATTTCAGCTGGCAGTTATGATGATTTCATCCAAACCGATGTGGCGATTAATAAAGGTAATTCCGGCGGCCCTTTGTTTAATATGGAGGGCAAGGTAATCGGCGTCAACACAGCTATTGTCT
>QIKS01000166.1 GCA_003233025.1 Hellea balneolensis
TTGCAGATAGCTAGAGCGATGAGACAATATTTTATCGCTGTCATGCTTATCTTTCTAGCGGGCGCGCAGACCGCCTCTGCCAACCCGCTTGTCGATGCAGCCCGTGAACGGCTCACCCGTCATGTGGTTTATAACGGCGCTTATGTGCGCCTTTCCTACCCAGGCGGCGATGTGCCAGACGGGCAAGGCGTGTGTACGGATGTGATTATCCGCAGCCTGCGCGCCGCTTACGGCTTTGATTTACAAAAACAAGTCCATGAAGACATGGCTGCCAATTTCTCAAACTACCCCGATATTTGGGGCTTGACCCGGCCCGACAGAAATATCGACCATCGCCGGGTGCCCAATTTGGAAACTTATTTCAAACGCACAGGCGCAAATTTGCCGATTACACAAAATGCCGCAGATTATAAACCAGGCGATATCGTCTCTTGGCGCCTCGACAATAATTTGCCCCATATCGGCATTGTGTCTGATAAAATTGGCCCGCAAGGAACGCCGCTCATCATCCATAATATTGGCGGCGGTGTAAGGGAAGATGACATTTTGTTTGATTTTAAAATTGTCGGCCATTTTAAATTGGTGCTATAAGAAACACTATGCCCAAACTCGAAAAGAAAAGCGAAACTCTGGAAGTGCGGTTGCCCCATTCGGTAAAAACGACTTTCATGGAAAAATGCGTCGCCAATGAAGAGACGGCGAGCCATGTCTTGCGCAGATTTATTGCAAATTACCTCAAACCACCCCTGCGTACTCGCCGTGGTTTTCAAGCGGTTTTTCTAGCCAGTGCCCTTTGCATTTTTTGCGGTGGTTTATATTATGTGGCGCAGCCGGGCGCGCCAAAGGGCGGGATGTTATTCGCAAATTTTGATACCAATAAGGATGGGTATTTGACGGCGACAGATGCCCGCAATGAAACCCGACCAATGCTTTTCGCCATGTTGGAAAAAGCCGATACAAATGAAGATGGCCGCCTTTCCAGAGCTGAGATTGATAAGGTGACAAAGACAACCATATCGTTCCGAAGCAACGACAGCGTAAGCAATAACATACTCGCTTTAGACAAAGCCCACACTTTTAGCTTTAACGTTAAAGACGATCAGGATATTTATACACAGCTTCGGGACGTGCAGAATTTATCCTTTTTGAGCGACATCGCTGTTCAAGACATGGCGGACGAACTTATCGTCTTCACGAAAGTTACAAAAGCACCATAAGCGCGGCTATAATGCGCCCAACCAAGCTTCCCACTGAGTTTGCAGCCCGGCAATATTATCAGCAAGCCCGTTATCCTTACCGTGAGCGGCCAGCCATATATCCATGGTTTGTCCAGAGCTTAGCGCCTTGGCAATCTTGTCAAAAAGATAGGGGTCTGCTGAAGTCTCGATCATAAAATCAGCAAAACCACGAGATTGTAAATAAAAATCTGCCACAGCACGTACCTGATCTGCGCCCGCATCAATCTTAAAGGTGGCAACTCTGCGACCCAAACCCTGCTGTTTGATGAGCTGTTTTAATTGCGCCTGGAGAGCTTTAACCGCAGGGTGCTCGGCTGTAAAATAATCTTCCAGCAACCACAATGCCTGTAAGCCGCCTGTTTCCAGGCGCTTCTTTAGATTTGCCCGGCGTCGATCTCTGCCCTGTTTGTTTTCCGCCAAAATAGCGGCGGTTTCATCGAGCCAATCCGGCGCGCCGCTGCCATATTGTGTTATAATGCTTGGTTTACTCGTGCGCTTGTCATCTGGCTTATGGCTGGTTTTTGGCCAATAATTTTGCCCAAACCAAATATGGGCAAGTTCATGAGATATGGTTGAGCGCGCATTACTGTTATTGTTTAATTTGGACAGTGTGGTTTTGATTTTATCATCAAGCTCCGCCTCGCTCATCTCTTTGTTCTGTGCTGTAAGTGCGGCGCGGATACTCCCTGCCATCTTGGCTTGTTTTTCTTGAGCGCTTATCCAGGCCAGAACGGTTTTATAGCCAGCTCTTGCCAATGCGGCCCTTTGCGCTTCAGGGAGCGGCTGTTTTAAAATCACTGCCGTCTTGCCGGTCTTTCCTTTGAGCGACCGCGCATATAATTCTCGTGCCTCTTCAATCACGCCTTCATAGCTTTGCGCTTCGCTTGCCGATACGACGACCAAAGAATTATCGCCAACCAAGCAAACCATTTCACTTTGAGAGCAAATTGACGACAGGATCTTCGTCTCGCTCGAGCCATTGGAGATTGATGTGCATGCGGCCAGCATCGTCGCCAAAGCGGCCATGGCTGCTTTTGTTGTCTGTGTTTTCATAATCTGTTTCCCGTTTGTAACTGCACCGGCATGGTAAGAAATCGCGCGCCCTTTGCCAAAGATAATCGTGTCTGGACGGGGCCGTCTTGGGGCATAATCGTGTCGGGACAGTTTAAATTTTCGCGCTTTAAATTTTAATTGCCTCTTTGTCCATTTCAAGGCACAGTCCTTTTTGAAAACAAGGGGAAAATTTATGGATAGCGCCGTACAAACACTTGGGTTTTGGTCGCTTATTCCGCCGCTCATTGCTGTGGTTTTGGCCCTGTGGACGCGGCAGGTTT
>QIKS01000311.1 GCA_003233025.1 Hellea balneolensis
TATCGCCGCCAATAAAATTGAGCGCTCCTGCGATAGGGCTGTCGTCTTCATAAGCCATAACAAGCAAAATATGGTCGCGGAAATCCGCGTGTAAAGCGTCGAAAAATTCGCGGGTGAGATAAGTGCGGCCCCATTTACGCAAAGCCGTATCACTATAAAACTGGTAAAATACGTCCCAATGCACAGGCTTGATATCGTCGCCGCTTAGTCGCCGTATCGTGACATTTTCCTGGGCAGATTTGCGTTCCGATTTTATCTTTTTGCGCTTGCGGGCGGTCAGGCGGTTTAGGAAATCGCCGAAATCCTGATAGCGGCGATTGATAAAATGAAACTGTCTGTCCGTGCGGTGTAAAAACCCGCTAGCTTGCAAAATTCGCTGGTCGTCCTCTTGGCAAAAAGTGATGTGCAGGCCGGACATGCCAGTTTCTGCGCACAGGTTTTGCGCTGCCTGCACCAAGGCCCGCTTCGCCTCTGCGCTATGGGCGATAAGGCGCGGGCCTTGCGTCGGGGTAAAGGGAATAGCGCATTGTAATTTTGGATAATAGGAAAGCCCGGCGGCGGCAGCGCCGTCGGCCCAGCCTTGGTCGAAAACATATTCGCCCATGGAATGGTTTTTTATGTAAAGCGGCATAGCCCCAACGCTTGCACCGGTATTATCCTCCAGCCAGATATGGGCCGGCGTCCAACCGCTCAACCCGCCAACGCACCCGGATGTTTCCAAAGCATTTAGAAATGTCCAGTCGGTGAAGGGGTGATAATTTGGCGCTGTACGTGCGGGCAGCAAAGCATTCCAGTTTTTGCGCTTAACATCTGCAACCGCACTTAAAATACGCGCAGAGAAAACCTGTGAACCACTAATGTTCAATTTCCACAATGGCGTCAATTTCTACGGCAACATCTAGCGGCAATGCACCCGCGCCAACCGCAAAGCGCGCATGTTTCCCGGCACTGCCAAACACATCGACAAACAGATCGGAACAGCCATTAATAATCTTTGGAATATCAGCGCCGTAATGGCCAGGCGCAACATTGACAAATCCGCCCAATTTAACAACCTGCTTTACTTTCGACAAATCACCGCCGCACGCCTCCTTAAGTTGGGCGATCAGATTAAGCCCGCACAGTCGCGCCGCCTCCTGACCCCGCGCGACGCTCAACCCCTCACCGAGGCGGCCTTTGATAAATTCGCCCGTGCCGGAGACGGAAATCTGGCCGGAGATAAACACTTGATTAGCGCTGATAATATAGGGCACATAAGTAGCAACAGGCGCGCTCGGCGCAGGCAGGACAAGGTTTAAATCTTTGAGGCGAGTTTCGGGGGTGGACATTGCGGCTCTCCTAATGGCGGTGTTCGCCCTAGACCTTAATGAAAATTTGGCGGGCCGTAAACAGATGAGAATAACAAATGGATATAAAAACACCAAAACTTGACGAGGTATTGGAGGGCGCTCGACGCTCAGAGCCTGTCTTGAATTTTTTAGCCCAGCGGCGATCTTTATTGGTGCGCGATATGAAAGGCCCGGGGCCAAATGAAAAACAGTTGCAGCTGATCTTGAGGCTGGCGGCACGCGTGCCCGATCACCGCAAATTATTCCCGTGGCGATTTTTGATCTTTCAAGGGGATGCCCGCGCCCAGTTCGGCGAACATCTGGCCGATAAGTTCAAGCGCGATTTTCCGGATGCAGATCACCAACGTACCGAATTTGAACGCAACCGGTTTTTGCGCGCGCCGCTTGTGATCGGTGTCATCAGTGGGCCTGTGCTCTGCCCGCGCGGCACACCAAAATGGGAGCAGGAATTGTCCGCAGGTGCCGTGTGCCAAAACATGCTCCTGGCCGCGCGGGCCAGCGGGTTTGGCGCGCAATGGTTGACGGAATGGTATGCCTATGACGCAGATATCGCCGAAATTTTAGGCTTGCAATCATCTGAAAAAATAGCCGGGTTTGTCTATATTGGCACGCCGACAGTCCCGCCTCGCGAACGCCCCCGCCCCGATCTGGCCGTTAAGGTCAAAAATTGGCCTCTTTAGGTGTAAATTACCCTATTTTTACAAGGCAGGCCCCCTGGAATACCTACCGCTCCCTTTCGTTTAGCTTAGGTTCATGTTCGGTTTCGTAGACCGCGCGAGGTTAACGGCGTTAAGCCTTAACCAAGAACCTCATCTTTACCACGCGCCCCGTGTGAAGGTGAGGTTCGCTAAAAATTTGGTGTTAACCAACGCCGTAATGTGACCTTGAGCGCAAAATATTGTGGGGCATTTTGCAGCTCGGGAAACGGGGAGGGAGGTGCTTTCAAAAGAGAGCGCCTCTTTCTTTGCCAACCCGTCGTCAGTTTAAGGGAGGCACCCTTGTTCTTTATTGTCATCCCGGATTTGATCCAGGATGACACTGGGAAGAAGTAAATGAACGTTCATTTATGTATGGTTTGTCGTAAGTATAGGGTAATTTTTCACGGCAGGCTCTAGCCCGTCTCCCCAAACAGTTCACGCCCGATCAGCCAGCGGCGGATTTCAGATGTGCCGGCGCCGATTTCATACAGCTTGGCATCACGCAAAAGCCGCCCGGCGG
>QIKS01000068.1 GCA_003233025.1 Hellea balneolensis
CAGGTTTTTCACTTCGGGACGCTCTGCAAGCTCATCAACATTATCCGGCACCATGCCCGCGTCCGTGCGAGCTTTGCGGAATTTCTTAGCGATTGCTTCGGCGCTATCAGTTAAATTGATCCGCGAATTGTCGGACGGGTCCGATTTGGACATTTTTTTGGTGCCGTCGCGCAAAGACATTATGCGGGCACCAGGGCCCTGGATCAAAGGTTCGGGCAGAGGGAAAAACCCGGCCACGCCAAAATCATTGTTAAACTTCCCGGCAATATCCCGCGACAATTCCAAATGCTGTTTCTGGTCTTCCCCGACCGGAACATGGGTGGCCTTGAACGCCAAGATATCCGCCGCTTGTAATACCGGATAAGCATATAGCCCGACCGAAACCCGCTCCGAATTTTTGCCAGCTTTATCCTTAAACTGGGTCATGCGCGACAACCAGCCAACCCGGGCTATACAGTTGAAAAACCAGGCCAGTTCCGTATGGGCCGCGACTTGGGACTGTGGGTAGATAATGGCTTTGGCGGGATCCACACCAGCGGCCAAATAAGCGGCCGCAATTTCGCGTGTCTGGTTGGCCAATTGCTTCGGGTCTTGGAACACGGTGACGGCATGTAAATCAACAATACAAAACACACATTCATGGGTGTTTTGTAGATCAACGAATTTTGTCAAAGCGCCCAGATAGTTCCCCAGGTGCAACGCTCCGGTGGGCTGCATGCCTGAGAACACCCTTTTGGGGCCTTGATAGTCTTGCAGTGCGTCCATAATTATTTTCCAATTGCATAGCGAATGTCTTTTAGGCCGTAAGCCCCTAGCCCTAATGCGGCGAGAGCATAAAGCACAAACCCTACGCCCGACACAAGGCCCAGAAGCAAATAATTTTTCAATAACCCGTGATCAAGCATTGGCGTGAAATATTGGGCCAACCACCAAACGGCGGCACCCATCAATACACTGGCCAAAGCAATGCGCGGCAAACGGCTGAGCAAGCGGGTGTCCGGCGCAAAGTTCCCATTGCGCAACAAGGTCCTGGTCAGGAAAAACACATTGACCCAACCGGCGAAAGATGTGGCCACTGCCAACCCCCAAAACCCTAATGTTTTGAACAAAATATAGCCCAAAACCAGATTGATAATAGCGGACATGCCCGCATAGAGCATCGGGGTTTTGGTGTTTTCGCGAGCGAAAAATGCCGGTGTGAGCACTTTTATCAATACAAATGCTGGCAAGCCAAAAGCAAACATACGCAGGGCCATACCAGTTGCCTGTGTATCAGAGGCCGCAAAAGCCCCGCGCTCAAACAAACCACCGACCAAAAATTCCGGCATCACCACCAAGGCCGCCGCCGCCGGCAGGGTCAAAAAAGCGGCAATTTCCATAGCCCGGTTCAAGGACATTTTGGCACCTTGCTCATCACCGGAGCGCAGACGTCTTGACAAAGCAGGTAAGAGCGCAACCCCCATGGCAATGCCAATAATCCCAAGCGGTAATTGATACAAACGGTCAGCGTAATTAAGCCAGGAGGGCGCACCTTCTTGCAGGGTAGAAATATTATGGCTAACCATGATATTGATATGGGTAATACCAGCGGCTAACATGCCGGGTACCCCCAATGTTAACAGACGTTTGGTACCCGGTGTCATGCGCGGGCGCATGAGCTTAATTTTGACACCAGCTTTGCGACAAGCCCAAACCACGAGCGACAATTGAAACAAACCCGAAACCGTCATGCCCAGGGCTAGATATAAAGACAAAACCTGCTTGCTCCATTGATATTTCATCATCAAAGCGAAAATGCCGATCAGGATAACATTGAGTAAAACCGGCGCAAATGCTGCGGCAACAAAACGGTGACGCGTGTTGAGTATCCCCGAAAACATGGCCGTCAGTGAAATCAGCAAAAGATAAGGCATGGTTATTTGTGCGCCAACAACCGCCAAATCGTAAGTGGAGAGATTATAGGGAAATTCCGCACCGGCATTCAAGGCCTCACGCCCAAGCCCTGCACCAAACAGATTAAGCGTCCACGGCATTGTCAACTCAAAAACAATAACAATGGCGGCAACAATCACCAATAACCCCGCGAAAGCCTCGGAGGCAAATTTATCCGCCGCTGCCTCTCCTTCTTCCTCGATACGTCTGGCATAAAGCGGCACAAAAGCGGAGTTAAAAGCCCCTTCAGCAAATATTCTGCGAAATGTGTTGGGAATTTTATAAGCCGTCACCAGCGCGTCATTGATCGGGCCTGCGCCAAGAAAACTTGCCGTCAGCGTATCGCGTACCAAGCCAAGCACCCGGCTGAACAAGGTCAGGGCTCCGATAATGGCGGTGGATTTAATCAGTTTCATGCAGCGCCCAATTGTTGGCTTGTTTCGGGCATTACCAATACACCCATCAAGTCTGCACGCAACATGGTTTCGTCCGGTTTGTTGTCAGGGCTATAACTGACATAAAATACATCAATGGCTTTTGGGCCAACAACTTCAATATGAGCGGAGCGCACGGACAAATCATGTTTGGCCAACACCAAAGCCAATGCATGGAGAAGTCCTGGACGATCACGGACGATCACGACCTTCTATCTCCAAAATACTTTCCCCTGCCTTATGTCCCAAAAAGGAAATGCGCGGATGTACCGGGATGGCCCGCGCCCGGCTGGAAGGCAATGCCGCTGCTAGAGTAAACTCCGTAGTTTCTCCCTTGGCGGCGGACAGGGTGCTGGCTTCTAAATCACGCAAACGAGATTCGTGCTTGCGACCATAAGCCAGGCCTTGAGCGTTTTGCAAATAAAACCGGTTAAACACCCGCCCACCGTCGGATGTATGCAAACGCGCGCCAATAATCGACGCGCCGCTGGCAGATATCGCACCCGCCAAACCCGCAAACAAATGAGCCCGGTCACCCGTTAGCACCCAAAGCTCTGTAATATCCTTTGGGCGGTTCAATTTAGCTTTAACATAATGGCTCTTGCGTAGAGCCTTTTCCGTAATGCGCGCCATGGCGGTGCTATGTTCTTCCTGGGCTTCTTGAGGGCCAGGCTCAATGCCCATCAAGCGGGTGCGCGCACTATAATAAAGCTGACGCAGTAACTCGCCTTTCCAATCGTTCCATATGCCCGGCCCTACGGCCCGGATATCAACAACGGTCAACGCGGTCAGCATTTGCAAACGCTTTAAAGACCCGACCGTGCGGGCAAAGCCGTCCACTGTTGCGCTGTCGGAAATATCGCGTCTTTGGGCCGTCTCGCTCATCAATAAATGATTGCGCACCAGCCAAGCAATGGTCTCCACATCCGCGTCGGGCAAACCAAGCCGAAGCCCGGCCACCGTGGTCAGACGCGCACCGTCCTCGCATTGGTCGTTTTCCGCCTTGCCAACATCATGAAACAAGCAAGCCAAATAGACCAACAAGCGGGTACGGTGGTTCCAGTCTTTGACAAAGCCGCTGGTCAAAGGATGCTCCCGCTCCAGATCTCCCGCTTCAATATCATGCAAATAATGCACCAGAGACAGCGTGTGCTCGTCCACCGTATAAGCGTGGTGCATGTTAAATTGGGTGCGGCCGACAATGGCACCGAATTCAGGCAAATAAGTCCCCAAGATATCGCCTTCATTCATGGTTCGTAAAATGGCTGCAGGGGCTTTTCTATCCAGCAAAATTTGATAAAACACTTTTGCAGCTTCGCTTGAGCATCTAAATTGGTCATCAATCCGGTGGAGGTTTGCATGCAAGGCTT
>QIKS01000229.1 GCA_003233025.1 Hellea balneolensis
GCCAAGCCGGTTTTCGCGCTCCGCCGCTATGTCGGAATTTACCGTCACCTTGTCAAAAAACCCGTCAATCGGTGAACGCAAACTTGCCAGTGCCGTCATAGCCCCGGCGTAATCTTCAGCCGCCAAAGCCGCCTCAATTTTCGGCTCTGCCACATTGATAGCTGCAAACAAATTCGCCTCTTGTGGCTCAGTGCCTTTGTCAGGCGACCCATTTGGCAAAGCTCCCTTCTTGGCTTCCGCCTTAAGAATATTCGCCGCCCGTTTGTAACCTGCCAGAAGGTTAGCCCCGTCGTCTGTCGCGAGAAAATCCCCCAAGGCCGTAATGCGGTTAGCGATATCAAGCAAATCATCAAGTTTGTTTGCGCTCACAGCATCAATATGATCGTGGGCAACACCTTGGCCGCGCAGATAAACCTTCAGGCGCTCAAGGGTGAAAGCCAAT
Organism: Hellea balneolensis; assembly: GCA_003233025.1. Lineage (GTDB taxonomy): Bacteria > Pseudomonadota > Alphaproteobacteria > Caulobacterales > Maricaulaceae > Robiginitomaculum_A > Robiginitomaculum_A balneolensis_A. The sequence goes on from QIKS01000229.1 coordinate 443, forward strand.
AATGTGGCATCGGTTTGCAAGTTTAACCTCACCCCGTTCTCCAAAATCGTGCGCACAAGTCCGAGCGCAGCTCTGCGCAAAGCATAGGGGTCTTTGGAACCTGTCGGCTTTTCGTCGATAGCCCAAAACGAAGTTAACGTATCAAGTTTGTCGGCCAAAGCCACAACAACCGCCACCGGATTTGTCGGCACACTATCGCTGGGGCCTTGAGGTTTGTAATGGTCTTCGATGGCGACGGCGATGTCTGGATCACCACCTTCGCGCTCATACATGAGCCGTCCGATTTGGCCTTGCAGGCTGGTGAACTCCACCACCATATTCGTGAGCAAATCACATTTAGCCAGACGCGCAGCCTTCTCGGCCTTATCAGGATCAACACCAAGTTTAACGGCAAGCTCCCGCGCTAATTTTGCAACCCGTTCGGATTTGTCTTTTATCGTGCCGAGCTTTCGGTGAAAGACAACACCATCAAGTTCGCCGTAGCGGCTTTCCAATGTCCGCTTGGCATCTTCAGCTTCAAAGAAGCGTGCGTCATCAAGGCGGGCGGACAGGACACGGCTGTTTCCGTGAGCGATTTCTTTGCCGCCGTCGGGCGCCACTTGGTTGGCAACGACAATAAATTTAGCTGCCAAAGCCCCAGTTTTGGGATCGCGCACGGCGAAATATTTTTGGTGGCTACGCATGGTCAGGCGGATAACTTCCCCCGGCAGCTCAAGGAAACTTGCGTCCATGTCGCCTAAAATAACCACCGGCCATTCGACCAGGCCTGCGACCTCGCTCAACAAACCTTCATCCTCAACCAGCTCCAAACCGGCTTTTTTACAAGCCGCCTTCGCGTCCCGAAGGATGGTTTCCTTACGCTTATCAGCGCTTAAAATGACGTGGCCGTCCCCTTCCAGTTTTTGCTGATAATCGGCAAAATGTTTCACAGAAAACAATTGTGTCCCCATGCGTCTGTGGCCAGATGTTTGGTTTCCTGCCTCTATATCATTGAGCGTAAACGGGACAATATCCCCGTCCAATATACACAAAATAGAACGAATAGGACGCACCCAGCGAAAACTACTCATGCCGGATTTCATGGATTTCGGCCATGGAAATTTCCCCATAATCTCAGGCAAAATTTCGGCGATAATATCGCTGGCAGGTCGACCTTTTTTCGCCAACAGGGCTACATAAAATTCACCCTTTTTATCGCTGCGCTTTTCGGCCTGACTGATATCATCAAGCCCCGCCCCCCTCATAAACCCGGCCAAAGCTTGCTGCGGCGCACCAACCCGTGGGCCTTTACGTTCCTCGGAAATATCTGGTGAACGGATCGGCACATGGGCCACAAGGGCCAAACGCCTCGGCCCCGTGAATACTCGCAAATCTTCGACCGTTAATCCAGCCTTAGCCAAAGCATCATTGACCATCCGGGCCAAATCAACACCGGCCTTTTCTTGCATCCGGGCGGGGATTTCCTCGCTCAGGATTTCAAACAGAAGTTCGGTCATTATCCTGCCTCCCTTTTTGCTTCAAGGGCGACCCAGGCCTCGGCGCAGGCTTTGGACAAATCACGCACCCGTTTGATAAAACTGGCCCGCTCTGTCGGCGATATAACACCGCGCGCGTCGAGCAGATTAAACAAATGCGATGCCTTCAAAGCATGGTCGTAAGCGGGCAGCGGCAAGGGTGTGTCCAAAGCCAGCAAAGCCTGGCACTGCTCTTCCGCGCCCTTAAACCAGTTTTGCAAACGTTCAACATCGGCATGTTCAAAATTAAACGCCGACTGCTCAACCTCATTTTGGTGGAAGACATCGCCGTAAGAAACACCGTCATTATTATAGGCAAGATCATAAACACTCTCGACGCCCTGCACATACATGGCCAGCCGCTCCAAACCATAAGTCAGCTCGCCCGACACCATATCAAGCTCAAGACCGCCAACCTGTTGGAAATAAGTGTATTGGGAAACCTCCATGCCGTCGCACCAAACCTCCCAGCCCAGCCCCCAGGCCCCGACCGTCGGGTTTTCCCAATCGTCCTCGACAAAGCGGATATCGTGGAGATCCATATCAATGCCGATCGCCGCCAAGCTGCCCAGATATAATTCCTGAAGGTCGTCC
>QIKS01000218.1 GCA_003233025.1 Hellea balneolensis
GCCGTAACACATTTGAAGGCACCAAGACCCAGCGCCTGTACGCAACCCTGACCAAAACCCGAATATGTGATGATTTGGCCACCCATCCGCGCATCATGGCCCTACTCGATAAAATGTTCATGGCCAATTATTTGCTGTCACAATTACAGGTGATTAATATTTTGCCCGGCGAGAAAGCCCAGTTTTTACACCATGATGACGGGTTTTACCCCCTGCCTCGTCCACGCGCGCCCCTTGGCGCTGCCAGCATTTTTGCTATTGACGACTTTACGGCCCAAAACGGCGCAACCCGCATTATCCCCGGCTCTCATGAATGGGACGACCGCCATCCGACGCAAGAAGATATTACCGTCCCCGCCGTCATGCCCAAGGGCAGCGCCATTTTTTATGGTGGTACGTTCTGGCACGGCGGCGGCGGTAATGAAAGCACATCGGACAGGATGGCTATTACGGCGCAATACTGCGAACCCTGGGTGCGCCAGCAAGAAAATTATACTTTGGGCATCCCGCGTTCCGTCGTCGCCGCTCTCTCCCCTGAGCTACAATCTCTCATTGGCTATTCAATCCTGCCACCTTATATCGGCATGGTTGACGGGGTTCACCCCAAGCGTTTGTTGAAAGAAACCCAAAACGACAAAAAATAATTCAGTGCTTTTTCGCCTGAACGATTTTTCCTTCAATCGTGTCTTCACCGAGAAGTTTCATGGCTTCCATTCGGTGCAATCCCTTGACCAGCACATAGCGGTCTTTACCTTGGCGCACATAAATAGGAACCTGCAAACCGTTTTCCAAAATGTCTTCGGCTAGAGGCTCAACTTTGTCCACCGCAAGCGTTTTGCGTTTGGCGGCGGGGACATAAATTTTATCCAGAGGGATATCAATGATTCTCATACCTTTATAATAAGGTATTTCTTGACCGCCGCCAAGGGGAGGATTTAAACTTAACCCATGAAAAGTTATTCGATACCCCCTGCCCCAACCATCAGCCTGCCGATCGTCGGTAGCAAAGAGCGGTTTCCTGTGCGCCGGATTTATTGTGTCGGTAAAAACTATAAAAAACATGTGGCGGAAATGGGGGGTGACCCGAAAAATTCCGCGCCTATATTTTTCACAAAATCCCGTGAAACACTGGTAGAAAGCGGCGCACAAATCCCCTACCCGCCGCAAACACAAAACCTGCATTTCGAAGTGGAATTGGTTGTTGCTTTGGCGAGCGCGGATGAGGTTTTTGGCTATGCCACCGGCATTGATATGACCCGCCGCGACCTGCAGGCCGCCGCCAAAACTGCTGGCAATCCTTGGGATATGAGCAAAAATTTCGATCACAGCGCCCCGTGTTCCGCAATTACTAAAGCGTTTGATGCGCCCGATATACAATCTGCCGCCATAAACCTGACAAAAAACGGGACGCTTATGCAAGCCTCTAGCCTCCATATGATGATCTGGCCCCTTGATGAAATTTTAAACCATCTTGGCCAAAGCGTTAAGCTCCGTGCTGGCGACCTGATCTTTACCGGCACCCCCGAAGGGGTAGGCCCGGTGGTCAGCGGCGATCATATTACGGGTGAAATCAAAGGATTGGCACCGATTAGCGTGAGTTTCTCCAATGGTTGATTATACCTTGCATAACTATTTTAGAAGTTCCACATCCGTGCGCGTACGCATTGCCTTGGCTCTGAAAAATATCAGCTATGGTTACCGGGCCTATGCTTTGTTATCGGATGAACACAAGGCGGCAAAATATTTACAGATCAACCCGCAAGGCTTGGTGCCCAGCCTGGAAACTAACGAAGGCCCAGCCTTAACCCAATCCTTGGCGATCCTTGAATACCTGGACGAAACTCACCCGGCCCCGCCGCTCCTGCCCAAAGATCCGCTCGGCCGGGCACGGGTGCGGGCTTTGTCACAAATTATCGCTTGTGATATTCACCCGGTGAACAATTTACGGATACTACAAATGCTAAAATCAGAATTTAATGCCGATAAAGCAGCCATAAAAAATTGGTTTTCCCACTGGGTTCACGAAGGGTTTGGCGCGCTTGAAACCCGGTTGGGCGAGAGCGACACCGGTAAATTTTGCCACGGAGATCAACCCGGCATGGCCGATATCTGCCTGTTTGCACAAGTATTGAACAATGCCCGTTTTGACGTAGACATGGATATTTACCCCCATATCATGCGCATTCATAAAACCTGCACCTCCCTGAGCGCCTTTAAAGCAGCCATGCCCGCCGCACAAATTGACGCGCAATAAGGATACCTACCGTGATCGCAAAAATACTATTTTCTCTATGCGCCATGTTCGCAGCCCTCCTGGCTTATCTATTATTTTGGCCCATACCCATTGCGCCTGTCGCCTGGAACGCCCCGCAAAACCCCGGTTATGTAGGCGATTTTTCTCCCAATATGAAGCTGGCGCACTTGAAAACCCTCAGTATTGGCGACCATCACGGCCCTGAAGATGTGGCGGGGCGGTTTGAAGACGGGCAGATGATGATTTACACATCAACCCAAAATGGCTCGATTATCAAGATTAATCCCCG
>QIKS01000291.1 GCA_003233025.1 Hellea balneolensis
CGTATTGCCGGAATGTCAGGACTCTACTGGTTAGCGACGCTGAGCTTTCAAACCCTGAATTTATCCGTGATGTGCGTGACTTTGCCCATAACCTCAACATATCGAGTTATCACTGGCGCGGGCATGTGAGCGATCTCTACCGCGATTATCACGGCGTAATCATCGGCGGCGATGGTCGGGAGGTATTCCTCAATATGCGCGTCTTTGAATTTGACAATGCCCGCAACTGGTTTCGGGACTTTTGTTGCAGGCCGACAAAAGATCACGTTAAGCCTTATGTCCGGCGTGAAGCTCGCGGACGGGCGAACATTCTGGCCACCATCTTGCGCGCAGCCTATCCTGAAGCGGCGATGCTGTGGGGCATTCGTGCCGATAATGATAATGAGATTGCCTGAACATGGCCAAGATTGATGCGCTTGATGCTACTGTTGCCTATGATGAATCCCCGGAAGGGCAAGAAATATTATGGGCGATTGAATCATAAAACCCTTGATTTTGCGATGGTATCATTCGTGTAAAGACTTTATCATTTTTCTCATGAATGAAAAAGAAGGTGCCGCCAAAAAACCAAACGGTTGTTTAAAAATATTTCTTGTTATTGTCCTAATTTTATTTGTTTGGGGTTGGGCGTCATGGAACAGTTATGTTCTGCAATTTTATAAAGATAGAGCACCACAGGATTCTGGCGTGACTAATGTCACATATTACAAAGAAAAATCTATGGGATTTGGACCGGGTGGTAATGGGTTTTATATTATCGTCTATGGTCTCAATGATCACACCTTGAACGATCTTCACTTAAGGCCTGATGAATTTCTAAATGGAATAGTGTCACGAGACGGTTCACGACACCGATGCAGCATTTACGCAGATTGGAAGGAAACACCCTTCAATAACGAACAAACCGATCAACCAATGAGATTTCGTGAATACAGAGATCGGTACGGCTTTGGTCATTTCTATGATGTAGAAAACAGCATAGAAAGCTTTGTTGATGCCGCATTTTCCTCAAAAGGTAATTTCTACGCCGTCGGTCGGTGTGGCATGTTCGTGTTCGTTCCTTCCGAGGGAAAAGCCTTCTTCATTCACGTCGGATAAAGTTCTCCATATCCCCCTAAAGTGATCTGAGCGCTGATCTATCCTCCTTAATAAAAGGAGGTACTCATGCAGCACAATCCGCAACAACAATATAATCAGGCCGGGTATGGCGTCTTTATGGAGACGCTGATCTGGCTTTCCAATCTTCTTGCCATCATCATCACATTCTTTGCGACGCCGGAAGTTTATAACCGCAGTGTTGATCTGGTTATCCACTTTACAGCGCAAAATTACGGCATGGGCTTTGATGAATATGTCAGCTTTTTCTGGTGGTTGATCACTGCTGGCGTCATTTTCTGCATTGTGCGCATGTCGGTCTCGACCCTGTTTGTCATGGGCGGTCTGACCCTTGCGGCAAAACTTCTGTAGCTTCAATGCACAATTCCCACAACGAACATTTCCGTTATGGCAGTGCGAATTTTGCAAACGGTCATGAACTGGCGGCGGCGGGGATGTTTACCCAAAGCCCAAGCGCATTATTCATCGGCTTTCATGACGGCAAACCGCTCTGGTATGATGGCGCTGGCGGATTGCTTCTGATCGGTGGGGCGCGCAGCGGCAAACTTCGCGATGTATTGGCCTATAATTTATGCAGCGGCATTTATTCCGGCGGCTCCATGCTGGTTCTGGATATGAAGGGCGAGTTGGCGGCGATCTCGCAAGATCAAACACCGGACAAGAAATTCTGCGCCTACTGGAATCCCCTTGGCCTCCACGATATGCCGCAAGGCCGGATCAATCCGGTCGATTATATCCGTAAAAACAGCCGCACATTACACTCTGATGTGAAGGTTTTCACCGAGACCATGATCCCGCATTCTGGCGCGGCGCAAAGCGAATATTTTGAGTTGCGCGCGCGGGAGTATCTGGAAAGCATTGTTCTGACATTGGTTGAGGTGAACGGCGAACTGACGCTGCCTGATCTATACCGCGTGATCAATCTGATCCCCGTCAATAATGATGAATGGCTGAACTTCGCTTTTGAGATGCACGCGTCCGGTATCCCGCTAGCTGTGCGCGTAGAGGAAGAAATCGCCGCATCCCGCGAAGACAGTACCGGCGGCTTTCGCGGCATACTGGGTGAGTTGTTCAAATCATTTTCAGCTTTGAGCGATCCGATCCTCATGACGTCGGTCTCGCCGCCTTATGATTTCTCACTTGGCGATTTATGTTCTTCGGATCGTTTCTGGCAATTTTATATGATGTGCCCGGCGGAATTCATCCATGCTTGGGCTCCGGTGATCAAGTCCATGTTTGTCGCTGCCATGGTTTATAAATCGCGCGCGCCAGCGGCTCCGCGCCAGACTTGGATTCTTGATGAGTGCGCGCAGCTCAAACGCTTTCCGCTGATCATGCGCATGTTCACCTATGGGGCGGGGATCGGCATTCGCCCCTGGGCGGTGTTTCAAAGCACGGCGCAGATGAATGATATCGGGCGACATCATTACCTCCAGCGCTGGCCTGCAAAGCTATTTTGCTCTTCGTGAAATTGATTCAGCGAAGAGCGTTTCTGACATGCTTGGTAGCCAGACGCTTGAATATGATGATCCCTTAAAACAGGGACGCGCCCATCTCTCACGTCACGGGTTGTTTCAATCTCTCATGGGAGGGCAAG
>QIKS01000189.1 GCA_003233025.1 Hellea balneolensis
GTCAACGCTGACGGCTTCAATATGATCGGAGCTGGTTTTTGATGTCTGCATAATCAAGGTCAATCTTTTAAAAACTCAAGATTGCTTATAGGGGCTCGCTCCCTTAAAGACTACAAAGAAACAGAAGAAAGAGACCATTATGACGCGCATCGTCATGAAATTTGGCGGCACTTCGGTGGCCGATCTTGATCGGATCCGCCATGTGGCGACGCTTGTCAAACAAACAGCCGACAAGGGCCATGAGGTGGCCGTCGTGGTTTCGGCTATGTCGGAAACCGCTTGGTTGGTTATGTTGACGCTTTGGCCGGGGATAGCGATATTGGCGGTGCCATTGACGATGAATATGATACCATTGTTTCTTCAGGCGAGCAGGTGACAAGCGGGCTTTTGGCCATTGCCCTGCGGCGGTGCGGGGTTAAGGCCCGCTCATGGCAGGGCTGGCAAATCCCTCTGCAAACCGACAACGCTCATGCCAGTGCGCGGATTAAAGGCATTGAAACACTGGCTTTTGTTGATAGCCTTAAGAAAGGAATTGTTGGGGTTGTTGCCGGGTTCCAAGGGATTAGTCCAGACGGACGCGTGTCCACTTTGGGACGTGGTGGTTCCGATACCAGCGCGGTTGCGTTGGCAGTTGCTTTGGGTGCGGATCGGTGTGATATTTATACGGATGTTGACGGTGTATATACGGCTGACCCCCGGATTGTCTCCCAAGCGCGGCGGATTGACCGTATTGCTTTTGAGGAAATGCTGGAATTGGCATCACAGGGCGCCAAGGTTTTGCAGACCCGTTCGGTCGAATTGGCCATGAATAATAATTTGCCCATCAGGGTGTTAACAAGCTTCGCAGACGAAGGCGCGCCCAATCCGGGCACACTTGTCTGCGCAGAGGAGGAGACTATGGAAGAACGGGTGGTCAGCGGTGTTGCTTATAGTCGCGACGAAGCACAAATCTCGCTGCTAAGGCTGGCGGATGAACCCGGCGTTGTCGCACGGGTTACGGAGGTTATGGCGGAGGCAAATGTCAGCGTTGATATGATTGTCCAGGGTACGTCACGTCATGACGACAAGGCCAATTTGGTGTTTACGGTTGGTCGGCGCGATCTTGAAAAAGCGGCCGATGCCTTAAGAAAATACCAAAAACAAATCGGCTTTGACGGGCTGTTGACCAATGACAATGTGAGCAAGGTTTCCGTTGTCGGCATTGGCATGCGTTCTCATACGGGCGTTGCTCATACCATGTTTAGTGCTTTGGCCGACAAGGGCATTAATATTGAAGTTATTGCCACATCGGAGATTAAAATCAGTGTTTTGATCGACCGCGAATATACGGAATTAGCGGTGCGTGCTTTGCACAATGCTTTCGCCCTTGAGCACATATAAACCCTATGAAACTACCTGGCCCTATCAGTAAAAAACCGGAGCAAAGCACCAGCCTGCTTAAGCGTATTCGTGCGTTGATGGCCAATGAGGAAGAGGTGCAGGTTAGGCTGGACCAGTTCGTCAAGGTTATTGCTTCGTCCATGAAAGTGGGCGTGGTCTCGATTTATTTGCGCAGCGGCGAGGAACTGGAATTGTGTGCGACGCGGGGGTTAAAGCAAAGCGCCGTCCACAAAACCCGACTGGCTATGGGGGAGGGACTTGTTGGTCAAGTGGCCCGGCGCGCCGAGGTTATTAATCTGGCCGAAGCTGCCGAGCATCCGGACTTTTCCTATAAACCTGAAACTGGGGAAAACCGCTTTCATTCTTTCCTGGGTGTGCCTTTATTGCGCGGGGGGCGTAATTTGGGCGTGCTTGTCGTTCAAGGTAAAAAGGCGCGAATTTATACCGAACAAGAGGTCGAAAACCTGCTGACAATTGCGACAATCCTGGCCGAAATTGCGGTGGAGGATGAACGGGGTGGTGGCCCGGATGCGCGGCTTAAGGGGATACGCTTAAACCCGGTAAAGCCGGAAATTGTGCAAGGCAGTGCCTTTGCTGATGGGCTGGTAAAGGGGCGCGCCGTGTTGCAGCTTCCCCCCGTTAGCGCTGTGCAAATGATTGCCAAAGACCCGGTCGCCGAAGAAGCGCGGCTGGAAAAAGCGATTTTAAATTTGCGGCGCTCGGTCGATGCTATGGTCAGCGGCGAAAGTTCGCAGCTTAACCGGGCGTCCAAGGAAATCTTTGAAAGCTACCGCATGTTTGCCTATGACCGTAATTGGGTCGGGCAATTGCGCGAGGCGGTTTTGTCAGGCTTGACGGCAGAGGCCGCCGTTGAGCGGGTTCGCAATGAACATCGTGCCCGTATGCTCAAAACCAACGATCCTTATTTGCGGGCTCGCTTACATGATTTGGAAGACCTGGCCAACCGCATGATCCGCTCCCTAAACGGCGAAGATGTCAAGCCAGGACAAAGAGAACTTGCCAAGGACGCCATTGTCTTTGCCAAAAATCTCGGGCCAGCAGAAATTCTGGATTTCGATCACAGCAAGCTTCGGGGCATTGTCCTGGAAGAAGGGGCGGCGACCGCCCATGCGACAATTATTTGTCGCACGTTGGGCATTCCTTTGGTCGGGCTGGCCAGGGGTGTTCTTGACAGGATTGAGGGCGGCGATACGGTATTGCTGGACGGGGAATTGGGACGGGTTTATATCCGGCCATCCCGGCGCCATATTGACGATTTTAAACTGCGCAGTCATATCCATTCAGAGCTGCGCCAAGCCTTTGC
>QIKS01000085.1 GCA_003233025.1 Hellea balneolensis
ATGGGCTCCCTAACCACGCCGCCTTGCTCTGAAGGCGTTAATTGGCACATGATGCAAGCACCGATCACCGCCTCCAAAGCGCAAATCGAAGCTTTCACAGCCTTGTACCCCATGAACGCCAGACCTTTGCAAGACGAAAACAACCGGCTTGTTGTGCTGGGGCGTTAGTCTACTCCATGCCGATTTATAGAGCCCTTTGGGCAATTCTAATTGTTTGCGTCTGCGCACCTGCGCAGGCGCAAACAACGGCTGGCGTCTTTGGCCCTAATATTACACAAGGCGACCGCTCGGCGGAATTTCGTATCGCCCAATCACCAGGCCAAAACGGCGACGGTGATCGCTGGGAAGCCCGTATCCATTACCAATACGCTTTTCAAGACAATGTACGGGCGAGAATTGTCCTGCAAGGCAGCAATATTGAAACCGGCAATTTTGAAAGCAATTTCATACAAGCAGAATTGCAATGGCAATTTAAAAAAGCAGATAACCGTAACCCGTGGGCAAGTTCGCTTCGGCTTGACGGACGGCTGGTTGAGAAAGACGACGGCGCCCACAGGTTGGGCCTAAATTGGACCAATCAGTGGAACCCTGGCGACAAATGGCAATTTAACAATGTCATTCTCACCGGGGTTGAAGTCGGGCCAGATGCCCAAGACGGTGTGATTTTAGAAGTTCGCAACAGCGCAAAATATAAAATCACCCCCGTATTACAGCTCGGCGTGGAAAGTTTTAGCGCCCTGGGACGGACAAATGCACTTGGTAATTTCAACAGACAAAACCACCGTCTTGGCCCGGTTCTTACTGGCAAGATTAACAAAGACACAAGCTACCTGGTCGGCGCTTTGTTCGGGGCATCGCGCCCTGCCCGTGACATTGATTTTCGCTTTTGGCTTAACCGCTCTTTTTAAAATTTACAAATGCGCGCTGTGGTGCTTCAGATGATCTTCGATGAAACTGGCAATAAAGAAATACGAATGATCATAACCGTCCTGCAATCGTAAATTTAGGCTTTGACCAAATTCAGCGCAGGCGGTTTTAAAAATTTCCGGCTTTAATTGCACGTCGAGGAAATTATCATCTGTGCCTTGATCTATCAAGATATGGGCGCGAGACGGCGCGGTTTTGACAAGGTGTGTACAGTCATATGCTTGCCATGTCTGCTCGTCCGCCCCCAAATACCCCTTAAAGGCTTTTTGCCCCCACGGCACTTGTGTCGGCGACGTGATCGGGGCAAAGGCGGAGCAGGTTTTATAGAGCTGCGGGTTTTTCAAATGCAGACTAATCGCCCCATGTCCGCCCATAGAGTGCCCGCTAATCCCTATTCTTTCGGGATCGACCGGTAAATTAGCCAGCATCCAAGCCGTCAATTCATCACGAATATAGCTTTCCATCTGAAAATTTTTCGCCCAGGGTTCTTGCCTTGCATTGAGATAAAACCCGGCACCTTTGCCAAAATCATAGGCCGCGTCATCGGGAATGTCCGCCCCGCGCGGCGATGTATCGGGGGCGATAAGGATAAGCCCAAGCTGCGCCGCTGCGCGCTGCGCCCCGGCCTTAAGCGAAAAATTTTCCTCCGTACAGGTAAGCCCCGACAACCACACCAGGGTCGGGCAAAGCCCAAGCCTGGACCCGGGCGGTAAATACACCGCCACCCGCATGTCACAATCGCAGGCGGCTGAGCGGTGTTCATAGACCGATTGCACACCGCCAAACATTTTATTTTGAGAAATCAAGGTCATTAAAACTCGACAACACTGCGAATGCTTTTGCCCGCGTGCATGAGGTCAAATGCCTTATTTATATCTTCAAGGGGCATTTTGTGGGTGATGAGATCGTCAATATTAATACGGCCATCCATATACATATCGACAATACCCGGAACGTCCGTCCGCCCCCTCGCCCCACCAAAGGCCGTGCCGCGCCAGGAACGACCCGTGACCAGTTGGAAAGGCCGGGTGGAAATTTCCTTACCTGCGCCAGCCACGCCGATAATAATGCTCTCCCCCCAACCTTTGTGACAAGCTTCAAGGGCGACACGCATCACATCCGTATTGCCAATACATTCAAAAGTGTAATCCGCCCCGCCGCCAGTAAGCTCAACCAGATAGCCGGTCAAATCAGCTTGAATATCATTTGGATTAACAAAATCTGTCATGCCAAATTTACGGGCGATAGCGGCGCGGGCCGGGTTGGTATCAACCCCAACGATTTGCCGGGCGCCGATCATTTTTAACCCCTGAATGACGTTCAAACCAATCCCGCCCAAGCCAAAAACAATGCAATTTGTATCGGGTTCAGCCTTGGCGGTATAAATCACGGCCCCGACCCCGGTTGTGACCCCGCAGCCAATATAACAAGCTTTATCAAATGGCGCGTCTTTGCGAATTTTCGCCAAAGAGATTTCTGGCAAAACCGTAAAGTTGGAAAAGGTTGAACATCCCATATAATGCAAAACCGGCTTGTTTTTATACCTAAAGCGCGAACTGCCGTCCGGCATCACGCCCCGCCCCTGAGTTTGGCGAACAC
>QIKS01000114.1 GCA_003233025.1 Hellea balneolensis
GCACGTCGCCTATGGCCGAGGCAGAATTATTGCGGTAAACTTGCACAAATTGCATATCAAAACCGCTAAGATCAACGTTTCTCGCGACATCCCCACCATCGGTGCCGTCAACAATTTTTGTCATCGCCGCCATAAAATCTTTCATGATACGGCCACCCCAAAGGCGGTTTGTGCCCGCTTATGTTCCGCCAACAGATCGCCGAAAGCCGGGATATTACCGTCGCGTTCGATTAAAACTGGCTTTGGCCCGGCGTGGGTTAAGGCCGTGTCGAGCAATTGCCAAACTGGATCAGAAACGGGGGCGCTGTGAGTGTCGATCAACAAAGCTTCGCCGTGGACAGGGTCTGGGTCAAATCCGGCAAGATGAATTTCGCCGATTAAATCCGGCGCAATAGCTTGGATATATTGCTCGGCGTCAATGCCGACATTGACCGCGCTAATATATACATTATTGACGTCCAAAAGCAGGCCACAGCCAGCTCTTTTGGCGATTTCAACCAAAAACTCCGGCTCATCAAGATCAAATTGCGCTTTCATATAATTGGTCGGGTTTTCGATTAAAATCCGCCGCCCAATGGCGTTTTGAAACTCATCAATCCGCGCAACCATATGGTCTTGCACAGCCCGCGTGCGCGGCAAAGGCAGCAAGTCGGCCAGGTAACGGCCCTCATAGCTTGACCAAGTCGCATGTTCGGAAATCTGCACCGGAGCAAAGCGGTCAATAAGAGATTTTAAAGATTTCAAATGGGCGCGGTCAAACGGATCAAGCCCGCCTAAGGAAGCGCCAACGCCGTGAAAACTAACGGCAAATTTATCGCAAAAAGCCTCCAGCCAAGCCAGACGCGGCCCCCCATCAACCATATAGTTTTCCGGGTGGACTTCATACCAAATATCTTTGGGGTTTAAGGCGAGAGCCTCATCGAAAAAATCCGGTTTTAAAGAAAGCCCGGCAAAACAAGGAAGAGACGGCGGGAAAGAACCTGTATTTTTCATGTTCTTTCCCGCCGTTTTCTTAAAAAATTAGACTAGGAACCGCCGGACTTTTTATCCATTTTTTCGGTCATTTTGTCTTCCATCTTATCTTCCATTTTGTCGTCTTCCATCTTGTCGGACATTTTGTCTTCCATCTTGTCAGACATCTTGTCTTCCATCTTGTCTTCCATCTTGTCTTCCATCTTGTCCATGGAGGCTTCAATCAAAGAACCTTTGCCGTGAGGCGTATTGATCCGGCTGGAACATATGCCCAGGCATCGCCTTGAAAATCACTTGAGGAACTGCCTTGGCAAGTGAGGCCAGAAGCGGATTTACAATCGTTTCCGCCTTTTAAGGCCACGCCGAAGCATTTTTCTTTGCTGGTCGGCTTTACGCCGTTTACCCAGCTCGCGAATGCAGCTTGAACTTCTGCGGAAGCAGAACTGTCAATGCTGAGATCGGAATGTGGTTTAGCAACAGCGACACTAACGGAAGCTGCCAGAAATGCGCCAACAGTGAGCGCTTTAGCAAAGTTTTGGGGGGCAGACATAGAGTACTCCTAATTTATTTACACGAATCAGCCGTACTTTAGGCACGACCTCAACCCGGTTATAGCAGATTTGATCATCCCTGTGGTGACGTTTCGCTCTCACACAATAACTTGATTGTGAACACAATTGTCATATTTTCGCCCAATTTGTGATGTGGCTAACTCTCCAAAGCCGCCATAGCGGCGTCTGATAACTCCAAATTATGGTAGACATTTTGAACGTCGTCCAAATCTTCCAAGGCTTCAACCAGGTTAATAATGGTTCCGGCCTTTCCTGGCGCGTCGATTGGGTTTTGCGCTTTCCAAATCATGTTAACGCCCTTTGGCTCTTGGCCCAGTAATTTCTCAAGGGCACTGGCAATGGCTGCCAATTCATCACGATCGGTATAAAATGTATGCTCCGGGTTTATGTCCGGCTCGTCGCTCGGCTCATCGGACATCACATCATCAGCGCCCGCTTCCATGGCCGCTTCCATGACGGCGTCTTCATCGCCGACGCTTAAGGGGAAAGTAATTTCGCCGATTTGGTCAAACATAAAAGACACCGAACCGGTCTCCCCAAGATTGCCGGCATTTTTGGAAAATGCCGTGCGGACTTCCATTGCGGCGCGGTTTTTATTGTCAGTGGACACCTCGACAATAATGCCGATGCCCGCCGGGCCAAAACCCTCATAACGCATTTCTTCATAATCAACGCCCTCGCCGCCCGCGCCTTTGCTAATCGCCCTTTGGATATTATCCTTGGGCATGGATTGGCCCTTGGCATTGTTAACGGCCAAGCGCAAACGCGGGTTCATATCCGGGTCAGGGCCGCTTAATTTTGCAGCAATCGTGATATCTTTTGACAGCTTGGAAAACAGTTTGGAACGCGCCTTATCCTGACGCCCTTTGCGGTGCTGAATATTGGCCCATTTGGAATGTCCGGCCATAAAACCCTCCGATATGTTTAAATACTGCCCGGTTCTAACCCAAGCCGCGCCGGGCTTCAAGGCCTACATTTGCGGCACTGTATTGTGTAAAACCGCGCCCAAACGAATGGGTTCCGCGCGCACGGCCAGGCCCGTCTTGTCATCTGTCTGCACGAACACACCGCAAACGCAAGCTTCATTGGCACCGGTTGTAAACCGGCCACCGCGCAGCCTTGTGGTAAAGCGCCGCACCGGCTCTTCCTTATCCATGCCGATCACGCCGGAGTAATCGCCGCACATGCCAGCGTCACTTTGAAACGCCGTGCCGCCGCCTAATATACGCGTATCCGCGCTCGGTACATGTTGATGAGTGCCGACGACCAAAGAGGCCCGCCCGTCACAAACATGACCCATCGCATTTTTCTCCGATGTCGCTTCGGCGTGGATATCAACCAAGACGACGTCGGCCATATCGCCCAAAGGACACGCGTCCAGCTCTGCCAAAACTGCCTGAAACGGGTCGTCGAGCGCGTCCATAAACACCCGGCCTAAAACATTAATCACCAATAACCGGTAGCCGCCAATATCATAGAGACCCGCCCCCTTGCCCGGCACCGTTCCCTTGGGGTAATTTACCGGACGCAACAAGCGCGGCTCGCGCTCGATATAAGTCAGCACCCCCGGATTATCAAAACTGTGATTACCCAAGGTGATGACATCGGCGCCAGCGTCATAAAGCTCATTGGCGGTTTTTTCGGTAATACCAAAACCGCCGGCTGCGTTTTCGCCGTTAATCACAACTGCGTCGAGTTTTAAATCTTGGCGCAAGCGCGGTAAATGTTTGGTAACGGCTATCCGGCCCGAACGCCCGACCACATCTCCAAAAAACGCCAACCTCATGTGTCTTCAAACTTTCTAAACTGTTTTTCGCTCAAAATAGCGTCCAGTTTTTTGTCATATTCGCCCTTTGGCAAGATAGGCACTTCTTGACCAGAATAAGCCAGCCCGCAAGCAAAAACTGGTTTTGCCTGCTCAAGTCCTGCCAGGGTGCGGTCATAATACCCGCCCCCATACCCAAGCCGCGTGCCAACCCGGTCAAAAGCCAATAAAGGGAGCAAGACAATATC
>QIKS01000031.1 GCA_003233025.1 Hellea balneolensis
CAGGGGCACGTTCAATGTTTTCTCCAGTGTCCGGGCCAATGTGACCCTTGAGGCCAGCCAGCTTATCCACGACATCATTCAAAGCTACGGCTCGACATTTAGCGCCGAAGATCTGGCCGTTATGAAAAGCGCCCTGATTAAAGGTCAGGCTTTGGGCGCCGAAACATTGGCGGCGAAGCTGGCCATATTGAATGATATATCCGCCTTTGCCTATCCGGACGATTACCGGGCGCAAAACGCCGCCATGATTGAAGCCATGACCTTGGACGATATCAAACGCTTGACGGCGGCGCATTTACGCACTGACGCTATGTATTATCTTATTGTCGGGGACGCAAAAACCCAATTGGCCCGGCTCGAAGATTTGGGGTATGGGGCGCCGATTTTGCTCAACCCGACACTTGAGTAGCTATGGCCGAACGCGACATTTTCATCAATAGGGCGGCAAGCATAAAGCTTTCGGAGATTGAGTTAACCGCCATTCGCTCTCAAGGCCCCGGCGGCCAAAATATCAACAAGGTGGCCAGCGCTATTCATCTGCGCTTTGATATTGGCCGCTCAAGTTTGAGCGCGGCGCAAAAGGCGACAGTGCTGGCCCATAAAGACAGGCGCTTAACCGCGAGCGGCGTCATTGTCATCAAAGCTCAAAACCACCGCACCCAAGAGCGTAATAAACAAGAAGCCATAAGCCGCCTGCAAGATATTATGCGCACAGCCTTGCACGTGCGCAAATATCGACGCGCCACCAAACCCTCCAAAGGCGCAATCCGCCGGGCCCAGCAAGGCAAAACCCACCGCAGCGCTTTAAAATCCAGTCGCAAAAAAGTCGGGCCGGGTGAGTGAAACAGGGCTTGCGGCAATCTTGCGAATAGGGTAAAGCCTGCGACAATTATATGCGTCTGTTCAAAGAGAGACGCATCCACGGATAACTGGAGGCTCTGATGGCTGTCCCAAAAAGTAAAATTTCAAATTCAAGACGCGGCATGCGCCGCTCTCATGACGCTTTGTCTGCAACCAATTATATTGAAGACAAAGACAGCGGCGAGCTGCGCCGCCAGCACCATATCGACCTTAAAACCGGCATGTATAAAGGCCGCCAGGTGCTGACACCTAAAGAAGATTAAGCTGCCATAACGTTTGCGAAAGGATGTCATGACAGAAATCGAAGACATTTTTGCTCGTGAGATATTGGACAGCCGGGGCAACCCGACCTTGGAGGTTGAAGTTTTGCTCGTCGACGGCTCCTTTGGCCGCGCCGCTGTGCCGTCCGGTGCTTCCACCGGGGCTTATGAAGCGGTTGAGCTTCGTGACGGTGATAGCAAGCGTTACGGCGGCAAGGGTGTCTTAAAGGCGGTTTTAAACGTCAATACAACAATCGCCGAAGCGCTCTACGGCCTCGATGCAACCAATCAGCCGGGCATTGATGATATGCTCATCAATTTGGACGGGACGGCCAACAAAGCCAATTTGGGTGCCAATGCGATTTTGGGTGTCTCTTTGGCTGTGGCCAAGGCGGCAGCCCAGTCACAAGCAACCCCGCTTTACCGCTATGTAGGCGGCGTCGAAGCCCGTGTGCTGCCCGTACCGATGATGAACATCATCAATGGCGGCGCTCATGCGGATAACCCTATCGATATCCAGGAATTTATGATTATGCCTGTGGGCGCGGATACATTCGCCACCGCCCTGCGCATGGGCGCGGAAGTTTTTCACGTATTGCGTGCCAAATTACAGGCCGATGGTCACAACACCAATGTTGGTGATGAGGGCGGTTTCGCGCCGGGGCTTTCCTCAAGCGAACAGGCGCTCGAATATATTATGAGCGCCATTGACAGCGCAGGCTATAAAACCGGCACGGATTTCACCTTGGCCCTCGATGTAGCAGCCAGTGAATTTTACAAAGACGGCAAATATCATTTGGACGGGGAGGGCAAAACCCTATCGTCTTCCGAATTTGTCGATTATCTTGCTGCCCTCCATAAGAAATTTCCCATCACCTCCATTGAAGACGGTATGGACGAGGATGACTGGCAGGGCTGGAAGTTGCTGACGGAGAAAATCGGCGATACATGTCAATTGGTTGGCGATGATTTATTCGTCACCAATGTTGAACGCTTAACGCGCGGCATCAAAGAAAATTCGGCCAATTCTATTTTAATTAAAGTCAATCAAATCGGGACACTAACTGAAACACTTAATGCGGTATCCGCCGCTCACCGGGCTAAATTCACCGCTGTGATGTCCCACCGTAGCGGCGAAACCGAGGACACAACCATCGCCGATTTGGCCGTTGCAACCAATTGCGGTCAGATTAAAACCGGCTCCTTGGCCCGTTCTGACCGTCTGGCTAAATATAACCAGCTTTTGCGTATCGAAGAAGAATTGGGCGCCCAGGCAATTTACGCAGGCCGCACAGTTTTAAGATAGTACAAATCAGGCGGATTTAAAACACCCAATTCCCCTGACCCCTCTTATCCTCACCCGGTTTATATTTACCCCTTCTTATCCTTACCTGATTTACCTTACCCTTACCCTTACCCTTACCCCATTTACACCCTTAAACATCTGCATATATTAGAAAAATGAATGAACGTTCATTCATTTTTCTAGGGCATAGTGAGTTTAGGTGTGTTCACTTACCTCCCCCCAATGTCATCCTGGGCTTTTTGACCCTGGATGACATTGGGGGACT
>QIKS01000161.1 GCA_003233025.1 Hellea balneolensis
ATTTCAAAGCGTCCGTATGTACCGACAAGGGCCAGATCCCCATCGCGCCGGGCAAGTTGATGAAGGTTTACGAGAAAGACGGAAAAGCCTGTCGGGACTATCAAGCGATAAATCCGATTTTGAACTTCTTTTCATTTTTGTCGGCGGATTTTGCCGTCCGGGAAGATGTTTGGAAAAATACAAATACGGCGCGGCCACCTGTTGACGAAGATAATCTTCCCAAGCTTACCGAAAGTGGTCAAGATGTTGCCCTGGAGATTTTTTATCACGCGGAGCATGATTATAATATCGATCTGATGATCGAAGCCATGAAGAGTCGTCTTTGGATACATTTACCAAGACCTTTGGCCCCTATCAATATAGCCAAATCCGCATTATGGAATTCCCCTATGCCAATTTCGCCCAGGCTTTTGCCGGTACAATCCCGTTTTCTGAAAACATTGGTTTTGCCCGAAACCCAGGTGATCCAGAAGACAATGAAAGCGTTGACTTGGCAAGTTATGTGACCATGCATGAAATCGGCCATCAATGGTTTGCTCACCAAGTTGTACCTGCCAACACCAAAGGCTTTAACGTCTTGTCCGAGGGCTTGACGGAAAATGCAGCGATGACGGCTTATGAAGAGGCCTTGGGCTGGCAAAAAGCCCGCCGGCTTTTAGAGCAGCGCAGTATTCAAGGGTATCTGACGGCCCGCGCGGTTACCCGTAATGAAGAGCCACCTCTGGCCAAAGCCGGCAATCAGCAATTTCTTGTCTACAACAAAGCAAGCTGGGTGTTTTGGGGCCTTAAGCAATATATGGGCGAGGAGCTGATGCAATCGGCCATTCGCGGATTTTTGGAAGAATACGGAACCAAAGGCCCGCTTTATCCGACGACCAAGGAATTGGTAGATGCCTTAAGGGCTGCCGCACCTGCGCACTTACAAGGACTGATCACCGATTATTGGGACAGGATTGCATTTTGGCAGCTGAAATTCAGCCAACAGCCAAGTGTAAGCGAAGACGGCTCTGGAAAATTCACGGTCAGCTTCACCGTAAATGTTGATAAAACTATTGCTACGGAGGAGGACGGGAAGGAAACATCGGTCACAGAAATGGACGATGAAAACCTGGACGAGTGGATAGAAATCGGGTTTTACACATCGGATCCAGAAGAAACATTGGGCGATGAGTGGATTAAGTTAGAGCGTCTTCACATCACCGAGCTGGATACGGAGCTAAGCTTTACGTTGGACGAACGCCCGACCCACATCTTGCTTGACCCACGCCGTTTGCTAATCGAGCGAAATGTCGAGGATAATGTTGCGAAAATAGAGCCGTAAAAACTGTTCACCCGTGTGCGAACTCGTCTATAGTCGGGCGAGCCGTTTAAACGGCGGATGAAATACGGAGCAGATTTTGCCAAAGGCCCGGATCGTTATTGTTGCCTATAAGAGCGGGCCTGATTTGCAACGCTGTGTTAATGCTTTGGCGCAGCAATCATGTCGGGAATTTGAAGTTGTCATTGTCGATAATGATACGCCGGACGATTGTATCACCAGTTTAAAGCTGCCCGACAAACGGTTTAGCGTCATCACAGCCGGGGCTAATCTTGGCTTTGCCGGTGGGAGTAATCTGGGGGCGAAGGGGGCGGCTTGTGATTGGATTATCACCTTGAACCCCGATGCATTTGCGCACCCCAACTGGCTTGCGGAACTTATGAAAACCGGGCAAATTTACCCGCAGGTTTCGATGATTAGCTCCGTTGTCATTCAAGACGAGAACCCGAAATTACTGGATAGTTGCGGCGATAATTTCTCCATTTATGGTATTGCTTGGCAAGGTGGTTTTGATCAAAGTACGGATATTATCCCCAAAGACGATGTGTTGGTCTTTGGGGCGAGCGGTGCAGCGGCGGCTTATCGGCGCGAGCAATTTGAGCGCCATAGCGGCTTTGACGAACAGTTTTTTTGCTATCTTGAAGATGTTGATTTGGCATTACGTATCCGCATGGCTGGTGGTCAGTGCCTGCTCTCCCCTAGGGCGATCGTGCGCCATATTGGTTCGTCCAGCACTCAAAAAAACAGTGCGTTTCAGCACGAGCATACGGCACGCAACAATGTCCGCTTGATTATGAAAAACATGCCTTACATATTGCTTGTCATTATGGTTCCTCTGTTCATTCTGTCACAATTCTGGATTGGATTTCGGATCAGAAAGCAGAAATATTTTGGGGCGAAATTACGGGGGTTAAAACGAGGTATCGTCGAAATCCCGTCCGCGCTTAAGGCACGCAAACAAGGGCGTAAACGCCAGATCAGCCTGGCCAAGCTTTGTCGGATTTTAGTTTGGTCACCCCTTGCCGTGAGCAAACGTCGGGTTAGGTTTTGGTAGAAAAATTTTCCCTAATAATTCAAATTGAATATGACGGGTCAGGGAGGGCTTTAAAGTCGAGATAATCGTTGTCGCGCAGGTAATCGACGATCATTTCCGCGGCTTGTTCGGCGCTCATCTTGTTGGTGCAAACTTCAATTTCCGGGTTGCGCGGCGCTTGGTACTCACTGTCTATGCCGGTGAAATTTTTAATTTCACCTCGCCTTGCTTTTGCATAGAGGCCTTTGACATCACGGGCTTCAACGACTTTCA
>QIKS01000287.1 GCA_003233025.1 Hellea balneolensis
TTTTACCGGTGCCGCCGACACTGGCATTGCCAACGCAAATCACCGGAATGGCCGGGTCATATGGCACGGTCTGGGCGATGCGCCGGGCGGTAGCGCGGCCATAGAAATAACCCAGCGGTGACAGCAAAAACCGCAACAGCCGTGCGGCGTCGCGGCCAGATTTATGGTTCCAAAACTCCGGTGCGCGCATCAAGCCTCCTCATCTTGTGGTAAGAGGGGTTCTAAATTATCCCAGACATAATCCAAAATCGCGTCTCGACTACTGGCGAATTGCAGGGCTGCTTTCGTTTGTTTCTTGCGCAAATCCGGGTCTTGGAGAAAATTTAAAACCTGGGGAGCAAGTTTTTTTGGCGTCCTTGTCGCGCCCCCATAAGCCAAGAGGGCCATATAGGTGTCGGCAAAGCTGGATATAGCATTGCCAGTGATAACCGCGCTGCCGAGCCTTGCGGCTTCCAAGGGGTTGTGCCCGGCCATTGTTTTTAGCAAGGAGCCGCCAACAAATGAAACTTTACCAAGCCGGTAAACCAGGCCCATTTTACCAATACAGTCCATCAAAAACACATCCGTGCTGTCACCTGGCATCTGGCCCGACGACCAGCGCAAGGTGTTAAGCCCGGCTTTGGTGCAGATATCTTGCACCTCTTTGCTCCGCTCCGGATGGCGCGGTGCCAAGATAAGCAAAGCTTTGGGTTTTTTGGCTTTAATCTCAAGGGCCGCGTGGGCGATTAATTCTTCCTCGCCCTTATGGGTGCTGGCGGCACACCAAACCGGGCGGCGACCAAGGGCGGTTTTTAGTTTCTTGAGCTGTTTTTGGTCTACTTCTAACGGCGGGGCGGCGTCCTTAAGATTACCGACGCTGATGATCTCGCGCCCGCTGAGCCAACTTAAGCCTCTGGCCGTACTTTCGTCGGCGGCCAAAATAACATCAAAGCAAGCCAGCAATGCTTTGACCGATTTGCCGCCTCTTTTCGCCCAGCGTTCTATGGAAGCGGCGCTCATGCGGGCATTGACAAGGGCTAAGGGAATATCGCGCCCTTTGGCCGCCATGATCATATTGGGCCATAATTCGGATTCGGCGAAAATCGCCAAATCGGGCTGCCAATGGCTTAGGAAATTTTTCACGGCGCGCGGATGGTCGGCAGGGGCGTATTGATGCAAGGCATTGGCGGGCAGGCGCTCTGCCAACAGGGCCGCTGACGTTACCGTACCCGTGGTGATGACAATATGGACGTTTGGGCATTTGTCCAAAATCCTATGGATGAGCGGCATAAGCATTTGCGATTCGCCGACACTGGCCGCATGCATCCATACCACAGAGCCTTCAGGTCTGGCAAATTTGCTGATACCCTTGCGTTCACCAAGCCGCTCTGGGTCTTCCTTGCCCGCGCGCGCGCGGCGGCGCAGCCACAGGGGCAAAGCGGGGGACAAAAGCCGCGTTGCCAGTGAATATGATTTTAGGAGCGGCGTCTTTTTCACGGCGCGCTCTTTTTTAAGGGCGCAGGCAATACGGGCTCATTGCCCGCGTCGCGGTCACATTGTTGGGTGGCGTCATTGAGCAAGGTTTCCAGCAAGACACGCGCCGCTTCTATATCGTCAGCATTTGCGTCTTCTTTCACCCAGAGCGGCCCTGCGAAAATAATTTTTCCGCGGCCAAAAGGCAAAGGCAGCATGAATTTGTCCCATGTCTTAAACAAAACCTTACGCGATGTGGACAAGCCGTAAGCCAAAACCGGCGCGCCTGATAATTTCGCCAGTCTTAGGGGGCCTTCCCCCATGTGCATTCGGGGGCCACGCGGGCCGTCCGGGGTCATGAAAATACAATCACCGGCTTTTAGGGTTTGCAGCATGTCGCGCAATGCGCCTGCGCCGCGTTTTTCTTTTCCCGTGGGTTTAAACTTGCGCGAGCCGCGAATGACCCCAAGCCTTAGAAATCTGGATGTATAAGCAACCAGATTGCCGTCTCGGGATTTTGAAATCAGCACATGGGGGGTTTGCGGCATTTTCGACCAACCGGCGGTGCTTAACAGAAACCGCGAATGCCAGGCGCAGGCAATAAACCCTGTGCCGCTGGCCTGCAAAGGCGTGAGCACATCCTGGCCTTCAATGCTCCAGCGGGTGGTGCGCCGCACCAACCCCATATAGCCGGCCAGTACGCAAGCCAAGCCAAGTTGGATAAATTTCAAATTCATGAACCGTTTGAACAATACCGGCCTCCCTGCTATGGGTGAATATTGGCGATGTTAACTCAAGATACAAGACTTTCCTATGGCACTGGATTTAAATACGACAGCAGGGCGGCGACAAGCCTATCGGGATTTGACATGGGGCGACCACGGATTTTTGCGCACATGGTTTAATAACCACCACCATATTGGCGCAGGCATGTATCGGGCCAACCAACCTTCGCCCAAGCGGATTGGTGTTTTGGCCAGCCGCGGCATTAAAACCATCCTCAACCTGCGCGGGGAAAGTGAGAAGGGTTATTATCTGCTGGAGAAAGAAGCCTGCCTTAAGCACGGGATCACCTTGGTAGATTTTCGCATGTATTCTCGCGATACGCCCAAAAAGAGCAAAATCCACGATCTGAAGTCCTTGTTTGAAACCCTTGAATATCCGGCCGTGATGCATTGTAAATCCGGGGCTGACCGTACCGG
>QIKS01000029.1 GCA_003233025.1 Hellea balneolensis
GCGTTCAGCTTTACATATTTTTCAAACTGCGCCAAAACGCCTTGTAGCAATGTTTTAGCCGCCGGCGTCGTGTTATTAAGCGTCTTGGCGGGGGCATAGACGGCTTCAAAATAATCAGAATTATCGGTAAAATGCTCCACATGGGCGCGCTCACTCCCCTCGACAAGCACCCGAACCGTGCCGTCTGGCAATTTGAGCAATTGCAAAATTGTCACGACACAGCCCAAATGATGAATATCTTCTATTTCAGGGTTTTCAACTTTAGCACTTTTTTGGGTGAGCAATAAAATGCGTTTATCGCTTTTCATCACCGCCTCCAAAGCCTTGACGGATTTCTCTCTACCAACGAATAAAGGGACAACCATATGGGGAAATACGACAATGTCCCGCAGGGGCAGTACCGGTATTTTTTTTGTATCTTTGGTCATAAAGGGTCAATCTTAACTGTGTAGTTATTGTGCAGTTATTGTGCGTGTTTATGTATAAATGGGCGTAACTATACCCATATTCAACCCATCCCCCTGCAAGAAAATCAAGAAAACTGCCTTTTATGAAGCTTTATCGGTTTTCTTGTTCTGCTTTGCGTAAATCTTAAGCGGCGGGGCGTTGCCGTTCACCACTTCTTCGCTGTTAATCACTATTTCTTCCACCCCATCAAAGGTTGGCAGATCATACATTGTGTCCAAAAGAATATTTTCCATGATCGAACGCAAGCCCCGCGCGCCGGTTTTACGCGCAATCGCCCGTTTTGCGATTGCCTTCAAAGCATCTTCGCTAAAGCTCAGGCGCACATTTTCCATGTCAAACAGCAATTGATATTGCTTGACCAGCGCATTTTTCGGCTGGCTGAGAATGGTCACGAGCGCTTCCTCGTCGAGATCGGTTAAGGTCGCGATCACCGGCAGGCGGCCAACAAATTCAGGGATCAAGCCAAATTTGACCAAATCCTCAGGTTCAACCTCTTGTAAAAGATCGCCAATACCGCGCGCGTCCAGGTCTTTAATCGTGCCACCAAAGCCAATGGAAGCACTGCTGCCCCGGTTGGCGATAACTTTATCAAGGCCAGAAAACGCCCCGCCAACAACAAATAAAATATTGGTGGTATCGACCTGCAAAAATTCTTGCTGCGGGTGTTTACGCCCGCCTTGAGGCGGTACGGAAGCAATCGTGCCTTCCATAATCTTCAACAAAGCCTGCTGCACGCCCTCGCCGGATACGTCACGGGTAATGGAGGGATTATCGGATTTGCGGCTGATTTTATCGACCTCGTCAATATAGACAATACCGCGCTGGGCCCGCTCAACATTGTAATCGGCGGATTGCAGCAGTTTTAAGATGATATTTTCAACATCCTCACCGACATAGCCGGCTTCCGTCAAGGTTGTTGCATCCGCCATAACAAAGGGAACATCCAAAATACGGGCCAAGGTTTGTGCCAGCAAGGTTTTACCGCAACCGGTCGGGCCAACCAACAATATATTGGACTTGGCCAGCTCAACCTCACCGGTTTTAGCTTCATGGTTTAGGCGCTTATAATGGTTATGGACGGCGACCGATAATACGCGTTTAGCATAGTCCTGACCGATGACATAATCATCCAAAATTTTGCAGATTTCTTGGGGCGTCGGCACACCTTCGTCGGATTTGGTAACGCTTGCCATGCCTTCTTCACGGATGATATCCATGCACAGCTCAACGCATTCATCACAGATAAACACCGAAGGCCCAGCAATAAGCTTACGCACTTCGTGTTGGGATTTACCACAGAACAGTATAGCGTCTCTGTGCTGCCTGATTTACTCATACCCGCTCCAATTATCTGCCCATTCACCCTTGCAAGAAATTATGCAAGACAGAATATGCAAAAGATGTGCCGCTTCATTGGCCTCTATTTGGACCAAAATACGACAACTTTATTACAAATACCTTATTTATTCTCGTTTCAATACACAATCCATCATTTTTTTGTGTCTAATCCTTCACATCCGCTCTCGACGAATAGACATGATCAACAATACCGAAGTCTTTTGCCTCGGCGGCGGTCATAAAGAAATCCCGGTCCAGGGTTTTCTCAATCACCGCATATTTATTACCCGTATGGTGGACATAAATCTCATTAAGGCGTTTTTTCATGGCCTGAATATCATCCGCATGTCTTTGAATGTCCGAAGCTTGCCCCCGGTACCCGCCAGACGGCTGATGCACCATGACACGCGCATTGGGCAGAGCAACGCGCATATCTTTTGCGCCTGCACACAGCAGGAGCGACCCCATAGAGGCGGCTTGGCCGATACAAACCGTGGAAACCGGGGATTTAATGTATTGCATGGTATCATAAATCGCCATGCCTGCCGTCACGACACCGCCCGGTGAATTGATATACATATAGATTTCTTTTTTCGGATTTTCAGATTCCAGGAATAAAAGCTGCGCCGTAATCAGGCTGGCCATGCCGTCTTCAACAACACCGGTTAGAAATATAATTCTATCCTTGAGCAGTCTTGAAAAAATATCGAAAGCCCGTTCGCCCCGGCTGGATTGTTCGACAACCATCGGCACGAGGTTCATCATGATATCTTCTGGATTTTTCATAGCCGTTCCTTTTATCCGTATTTTTTAATCGAATCGCTTTTTTGTTCACTAGCAATATCGCCGAGAAAAGTTACTTCAATATTTACATTCTCAATGAAAATTACAAGGGATAGCGAAATAAATAAAAAACCCGGCCCGATTATTCATCGAGTCGGGTTTTTATCTTAATCGAGGCTAAAAATTAACCTCAAATCATCTCGTCTTCTTTGAACAACTCATCGCGGCTCACAGTCTTGTCTGTAACTTTAGCCGCCTCAATAATCAAATCGACGACCTTTTCCTCATAAATCGGCGCGCGCAATTGCGCGTAAGCTTCCGGGTTTTTCTGGTACAGCTCAATAACCTGCTGTTCCTGGCCGGGATAACGGCGCGCTTCGGTGAGCATGGCTTGTTGCAACTCCTCATTGCTGATTTGGATATCGGTTTTACCGCCCATTTCAGCCAGGACCAAACCAAGACGTACCCGGCGCTCCGCGATTTTTTTATAGTCAGCCTTAAGCTTTTTATCGGTTTTCTTGGCATCTTCCTCGTCCAATTGACCGGCTTTTTTCTCTTGCTCGACCTGAGCCCAGATATTGGCGAATTCTGCTTCAACCATATTGGGCGGCAAATCAAATTTATGCTTTTTATCAAGCTCGTCCAAAATAGCCCGCTTTAACTTCATCCGGCTTTGCAGATCAAGCTCGCTTTGCGCTTGTTTGCTGACCGCTTCATTAAGAGCTTTCAAATCATCCAAACCCATATTTTTGGCGAAATCATCATTGATTTCCGCCGGTTTTGAGCCTTGAACTTCCAAAACTTCCGTCTCAAAAACCGCTTCTTTACCCGCCAATGTATCAACCTGATATTCTTTCGGGAAGGTGACGGTAACGTCAAGCTTATCGCCAGCCTTGGTGCCAATAAGCTGCTCTTCAAAGCCTGGAATAAAGCTGCCAGAACCGATGACCAATTGATGGCCATCCATCGTCCCGCCGTCAAACGCCTCGCCGTCAACGCGCCCCGTGAAATTAATCAGCACGGCGTCATCTTTCTTGGCTTTTGCCGTTTTGGTTTTTTTCGTGTAGCTGAGCTGACCTTTGGCCAAATCAGCAATTTGCTCGGTGACAAATTTGTCATCAAGCTTGGTTGACAGACGGGTAAATTTCAAACTGGCCGGATCAACAGGTTCAAATTCAGGGATGGTTTCAACACTGAGCGTATATTCCAAATCGGCCTTGCCCTTGGTGACGTCTTCGCCGTTAGCGCGCAAATCAATTTTTGGCTGACCGGCTGCGCGAATTTTATTGTCGGCAATGGCTTTTTGGCTGGTTTCACTGACCACATCTTGAACCACATCGTTCATGATCGACTGGCCAAACATTTTGCGAATATGGCCTGCGGGCACCTTACCGGGCCTAAACCCTTTGAGGTTTACCTCGGGCTGCATTTTCTTGATTTTGGCTTCGAGTTTCTTGGCCAATTCTT
>QIKS01000056.1 GCA_003233025.1 Hellea balneolensis
AGCTTTCAAACCCGCTGGAAACCGAGCCGGTTTCTGCCAGACTGAACAATTGCATTTCAGCAGCGGATATTTGTTTTTGCGCATCTTCGTCGCTGTCTTGATCTTCGGCTGCGCTTTTTATTTCTTCACCGAGGCGTATAAGGTCGCACCGCAAGGCTTGGTCGGAAATTAATTTGGCATATTCAGGCGCTGCCGTGCCGGCAGGGGCGCTGTCGAGCAGCAATGCCAAATATTCAACGCCGCCAATATCAACCAGAGTTTCGTCTTGTGAAAAACGATTTTTCAACACAATGGCATCGGCTAATTTACCGACTTCAATCAGGCTGGAAATACTGTCAAAAATTCGGGCATGGACGGGGTTGTAAAAATGCTTGGCTTGGACAATGGCGCTGACGCGGTGATAAATTTCATTGTCACGCAACAGCGCACCCAACAAAGCCTGCTCGGCCTCGGAAGAATGGGGGATGAGGTCGGCTTCTGAAATTATTGGATCAGTGTCATTATCGGGAAATTCATATGCCATAAGGCTGTATAGCAAAGAAGTGCGGCAATTTCGAGCCGAAAAAACAGAAGTTTAAAGCCTGGGTCAATGTTATACACATAATGTGGATAAACCCCCATATTAATCCTCCCCCTTGGAAGGGGGAGGATTAGAGCATTACTCTTCTTCGTCGCTTGCGCTTTTTTCTTGCGCAGGCGCTTTAGGCGTTTTTTCTTCTTTTTCTTCTTCATCAGGTGTGTCGTCTAAATCTGCCAGGGCTTGTTCGCCGCCGTCGTCTTCAAACATTTCCTTCGCCAGGTCAGCGCGGTCTTGCGCGTTGTCGCCGGCTTGGGCTTTGTCGTCGTCCATTTGTGTGGCGATAACATCTTCACCGGAAGCTTGGCGAACGGCTTCATCCTCGGTGCGGGCAACATTGATATTAACAATGATGCTGACCTCTGGATGCAATTTTATCCGCACTTCATGGATGCCCAGATTTTTAATTGGCTGTTCAAGAACAACCATAGAGCGTTTGACCTCGCCGCCAACAAGTTCGGCAACATCACGCGAGGAGACAGAGCCGTACAAAATCCCGGTTTCGCCAGCCTGGCGGATAACCACATAGGTTTTTCCTTCCAGTTCTGCACCACCGGTTTTGGCCGTAGCTGCCATTTCGGCGTTGCGAGCTTCCAAAAATTCCCGTTCTGCTTCGAACCGGACGAGATTTGATTTTGTCGCCCGCAGGGCTTTTTCCTGGGGCAAGAGAAAATTACGGGCATAGCCAGGTTTAACATTGACCACATCGCCGATGGAGCCAAGTTTCTCAACTTTTTCTAATAATACGATTTTCATGTTTGTCTCCTACTGAGCTGCGTAGGGGATGAGAGCCAGAAAGCGGGCGCGTTTGATGGCCTGGGCCAGGACACGCTGTTTCTTGTGGGACACAGAAGAAATCCGTGACGGCACAATTTTACCTTTTTCTGACATAAAACGCAGCAGCATTTTTGGATCTTTATAATCAATCACTTTGCCGTTTTCACCTGAGAACGGACAAACTTTTCTGCGACGGCGGAAATTTGTCCGCGTCGGCAGGTTTTCGATTCTAATCTCGATTTTTTTAGCCATTAGTTCTGCTCCTTCGTATTGTCACGCGGGGTGTCGCGGCGCTGATGCTTGCGGTCTTCCCGCTTGGCCAAAATCGGCGAAGGCCCAGGGGCCAGCTCGTCAGTGCGAATGCTCATATAGCGCAAAATATCCTCATTAATCCGGTGCTGACGTTCAATTTCGTGCAAGGCATCTGAGGAAACATCGAGCTGGAGGAAAGAATAATGGGCTTTGCGGTTCTTGTTAATCCGGTAGGCCAGATTGCGCAGGCCCCAATATTCGGTGCGAACGACTTTGCCGCCGAGAGCTTTAAATTTTTCTGTAAGTTGGTTGATCATTTCATCAACTTGAGTTGTTGAAATGTCCGGGCGTGAAATAATCACGTGTTCATAGTATGACATAAATGTCCTTCAATAAATTGCGGCGCTGGTTCCGGCGAAGGTGGCCAGAAAAGCGGTGGTTCTCAGGCGACCCGAACCCCATGTTCGGATGAAAGCCAAAGACCGCAATTGGTAAGCGCCGCAACATACAGGGCAATATATAAAAGGCAATACTTGATTTATCGAAAAAGCACGGGATAATCAGCTTCAACCCATACCTCAACCCAGAGCGAGATGAATATTATGACATTTGCATTTACCTTTCCCGGCCAAGGCAGTCAATCTGTTGGCATGGGGGCAAAGACTTAGCAGACGCTTTTACCAGCGCCCGGGACGTATTTGATGAAGTTGACGAGGCTTTGTCACAAAATTTATCAAAATTAATGTGGGAAGGGCCTTTGGAAGAATTAAGCCTGACCACCAATACTCAACCGGCTTTGATGGCCACCAGCATGGCGGCTATCCGTGTTCTGGCCGATGATTTTGACATTGACGTCAGCAAAGCAAAATTTGTCGCCGGGCATTCCTTGGGCGAATATTCAGCCCTGTG
>QIKS01000244.1 GCA_003233025.1 Hellea balneolensis
CCGCGACTGGTGGGCCGGCTGGCGGTTTCGCGCAACCACATTATCAGAAGAATATAGCTATGAAGATTTCATACAAGAGCGCGGTGAAAACACAGATATCTTGCTCGCCCAACGCCCGGACGGCAGCCTTGATTTCCTCGACCCGGAACAAAAATCCAAATTGCAAGGTTCAACCTTGCTCAGCTTCGGCCCGGTGAAATCTCACAGTGCCGAGCGTGGTTCAGGCGCTGCGTCAGACGCCCCCCTGACCAGCGACGGGGCGACACCTCTGACGGGCAGTGGTTCCCTGCCCGTATAGATTTTATAGCGCGGCGCTCTTGCGTAAATTGATGGGCGCTCTGAAAACACACATTTGTTCACACTCGCTTAAAGCCTTTGGCTGACATATAGGGCGCGCAAAATTTAATGTGAGGAACGCCACATGGTGGCCGATTTGCCAGATGCCCATGACCAAGGGGAGAAAGATGCACGGCTCATGCCCTATGCACCGGTTTTATCCGGGCGCTCGGCGCTTGTCTCCTTGTGGATGCATATTTTTTCGCCCATCCCCACAGCCAAATTAAGAGCCAGCAAAATGCGTCGCCGTGGAATTTTAGCCCTGTGGGTTAGCGGGTTGCCGCTTTATCTTGCCGCTGCCATCATTGTTGGCTGGACGGGTTGGGCGGCGCAGGACATGCCTGACCGCTCCGTGTTGTGGGCGCATAACGATAGTCCGTCAATCGTCATGCTGGACAGACATGGCCGAGAAATTTTTAGAACCGGCGGGCGGGAGATGCAACCCGTGCGCCTAAATGATTTGCCGCCCCATGTGACCCAGGCTGTGCTGGCCATTGAAGACAGAAGGTTTTACGATCATCCCGGCTTTGATATTATCGGTCTGGCCCGGGCTGTGCAAGCCAACCGGCAGGCTGGGCGGGTGGTGCAAGGCGGTTCGACCATTACCCAGCAATTGGCGAAAAATATTTTCCTCACCCGCAGCCAGACCCTAAAACGCAAAACCCAAGAGGTTTTGTTAGCCGTGTGGCTGGAGGGCCGATTTACCAAACAACAAATCTTGGAGCTTTATCTGTCACGGGTTTATTTTGGCGGCGGCACGGTGGGGTTGGCATCAGGGGCGCAGCGGTTTTTTAACAAATCTCCGGTCAAATTAACTGTCGGCGAAGCGGCCTTGTTGGCGGGATTGTTAAAAGCGCCTGACCGCTTAAACCCGCTTAAAAACAAGCAAGCCAATGCCCGGCGCACCGCGCGTGTCTTGCTGGCTATGGAAAGACAGGGCTATATTTCCAACATTGAGACCAGCAATGCCCTGCAATCGCCCATAAAAATCGAACCTGTCGCGGTCAATACCCATGCCAGTTTGGGATATTTTAGCGACTGGATTTTAGGCGTGATGGACAGAGAAATCGGCGCACCGCGCGGCGATGTCGTCGTCCACACCAGCCTCGATTTGGCTGCACAATTGGCCGCGCAAAAAGCGGTTACGCAGGGGCTGTCTACCCCCTTGGCCCAGGAGAGAAACGCCCAGCAGGCCGCTTTAATTGCCCTTGACGGCACGGGCGGGGTACGGGCGATGATCGGCGGAGTTGATTATCAGCACAGCAGTTATAACCGCGCTGTTTCCGCCCGCCGCCAACCTGGTTCTGCTTTCAAACCCTTTGTCTATGTGGCGGCTTTGCAGGCTGGATTAACGCCTTGGGATGTGCGCATTGACGAACCCATAGACATTGAGGGCTGGCAGCCGGGTAATTTTAAAAACAAGTTTTTAGGGCCACTAACATTGGAGAAAGCTTTGGCCTTGTCGGTCAATACTGTCGCCGTCAAGCTGAGCGAATATGTCGGCAGGGAGGCCGTAGTTGCGACGGCGAAAAATTTGGGTTTGGGGGGGCTTAAACCCTACCGCTCAATCGCATTGGGCGCGCAAGAAACCTCCTTGCTGGCGCTCAGCGCCGCCTATACGCCCTTTGCCAATTGGGGCTATGGGGCCAAGCCTTACGGTTTGGAAGCCATATATAGCGCCGACGGCAAGATGCTTTTTCGCCGGGAAGCTCCGGTGCAAAACAAAGTTTTGGATGTGAAAGTTTTGGAGCAAATGAACACCATGTTAAAAACCGTTATTGCAGAGGGCACTGGCCGGGCGGCGCGGCTGGAGGGTCGGGACGCGGCAGGGAAAACGGGTACGACCAATGATTATCGCGACGCTTGGTTTGTTGGTTATGTGCCTGATTATATTGCCGGTGTTTGGGTTGGCAATGACGACAATTCCAAAATGGCCCGGATCACCGGCGGTATGATTCCGGCGCAAATCTGGCAAAATTTCATGCAAGAGGTTCTAAAAAATCAACCATCTCGCCCTTTGCCTCTCAGTGTGCGCCCCAAAACCTCGCCCCTTTTGAGTGCAACGATTAAAGAACAAAAATCCTTAGAGTTTTTGTTGGCCGAGCTTGAGCGTAGCTTGCCCTAGGGTTAATCGACATTTATGACAGGGCACTGGTTTGTCCCGGTTTTTCTCAGGATTGTGCAGGCTTGGCGCAGACATGCCATAGCA
>QIKS01000215.1 GCA_003233025.1 Hellea balneolensis
GAAGGTCGCATTGTGACCAGACTGGCCCGCTCGCCCCATGACCGCAAGAAAATGGGCGTGGTCAAACAGCAAGACGCCCGCAGCATAGCAAGCGGTAAAGAACCCCACGGCAAAATCGCTATCACCAATTATGCTTTCCTCAAAGGCTATGGCCGCATGAAAGGCGCATCCCTCAGCACACCCCTGGTTTCGATCGTAGAGTGCAGGCTTGAGACCGGGCGCACCCACCAAATTCGCGTCCACATGGCCCATATTGCCTGCCCGATCTTGGGGGATAGTGTTTACGGTAAGACGGGTGCGTTTAAAACCGCCACCTCAGAAGCCGAGGTCAAACTGCGCGCCGCTCTGGATGGGTTTGAGCGCCAGGCCTTACATGCCAAAACTCTGGGCTTTATCCACCCGGTCACAAAAGAAGTTTTGTCGTTCAATAGTGATTTCCCGAAGATATGTCAAAGCTGAAAGCGGCGCTTGAGGGGCTTTAGGCCGCAATATCTCTTGGGTCTGCAACGCATACCCGGTTGCGGCCTGACTGTTTGGCTTGGTAGAGGGCGGTGTCAGCACGCTTGAACACGTCGCGAAATTTCTCGCCCGGCATGGTTTCGGCAACGCCCGCGCTGACAGAAACGCTAAAAGCCTGGTCGTCCACATTGATAGCTGTCCCACCAATAAGTTCGCGCATCCGGTCGGCGGCCAGAAGTGCCTCAGCTTGACTGGTATCGGGCATAGCAATGATAAATTCTTCACCACCATAGCGACTAACCACATCAATACTTCGCATGTTAGATGCGAGCCGCGCCGCCACCTCTTTGAGCACAACATCGCCCACATCATGACCCAAAATATCATTGACCCGCTTAAAATGATCCACATCAAAAATCACCACAGAGAATGCCTGCCCGTTTTCGTTTAGTTGATCAAACAAGGGCGCAATGGAACGATCAAAATAACGGCGGTTGCCCAAACCTGTCATTGGGTCTGTGACCACCATCTCCATGCTTTCGCTGAAATTTTCCTTGAGACTGTCCGCGTAAAATTTACGTTTAATTTGGGTGTTGACACGGGCCTGTAATTCCTGCGCTTCAATGGGGCGCATCAGG
The DNA here is from genome assembly GCA_003233025.1 of Hellea balneolensis. Taxonomy (GTDB): domain Bacteria; phylum Pseudomonadota; class Alphaproteobacteria; order Caulobacterales; family Maricaulaceae; genus Robiginitomaculum_A; species Robiginitomaculum_A balneolensis_A. The sequence goes on from QIKS01000215.1 coordinate 1,098, forward strand.
GTGTCATTGATACCAATATCATAAGCCCGCACCATTTTTGCTTCGGCGTCCGGTTCGCCAATGGCCAAAATCGGTATGTCTCGCGTCATAGAATCTGAACGCAAACGGGCACAGAATCTTAACCCGTCAAATTTACTGGAAACCAGGCTTACAATCACCAAGTCTATCATGGGGCCAACTAGGGCAATGGCTTTCTTTGGGTCTGTTTCCTTGATGACTTCATGGCGTCCCGCCAATGATTTGGCTATTTTTTCCAATTTTTGGATATGATCATCCACAATCAGAATTCGTCCGCCGCGATTGTCGAGCAACTCTAATACCGGACGGGAACTTTCCATACTATGTCCCGTATGGCTGAGCAATTGGTCGGTCACCATTTTTAACCGCAGCAAAGATTTAACCCGGGCCAACAGATTAAAATCATCAATAGGCTTGGTGATAAAATCGTCTGCGCCGGCTTTGAGGCCACGAATTCTATCTTTGGTTTCCTCAAGGGCCGTCACCATCACCACGGGGATATGCCATGTGGCAGGATTGTTTTTCAAACGTTCGCAAACCTCGAACCCGTTCAGGCCCGGCATCATTGCGTCTAGCAATATCAAATCAAATTTTTCGTTATTGGCTAGCTTTAAAGCCTGTTTACCGCTCATAGCGGTGACAACATCATAATATTGCGCAGCCAGTTTTACTTCAAGCAAATGAAGGTTGGGCGCCAAGTCATCTACAATTAAAATTCGCGCACTCATGAGTTTACGGCCTAACCTAAAAACTTCCTGATGGTTGCCAGAAACGAAGAAACGGTAATTGGTTTTGAGATATAGGCCTCGCATCCGCCAGCCCGGATACGTTTCTCATCACCCTTCATGGCGAAAGCCGTCACGGCCACCACGGGGATATCCGCAAGAGCCTTGTCGTCCTTGAGCCATTTGGTCACTTCCAAACCGGACACTTCGGGCAATTGAATGTCCATCAGAATAAGGTCGGGCTTGTAGGATTTCGCTATCTTGAGCGCCTTAAGACCTTCGCGGGTCTCGCGGGTTTCATATCCGTGAGCACCAAGAAGATCAGAGAACAACTTCATGTTCAGTTCGTTATCTTCGACAATAAGAATTTTTTTGGGCATTGTTTGCAACATATCAACCATTTCACCATTCCAGCGCTTGTGCGCCTGTTTTAACTTCCGCTTTCCTAGCGCAATATAATTAATTAACAGTGTGCATTACGGTAAGGATTTGTTAAAAGAACATATAATGAACGTGCTAATATTAAGTAAATGAAACAAGGCCAGTGAAACAGGTGAATACTAGGTAGTGGACTCATAAACTCAGGCCCAAATGGAGCTAAATATGCGAAAATATGTTAGGAAAAGGGCGAAGAGAGGGCTCTCTGCCCGGTCGAGCGCTTTGACGACGCAGATTGCACCCAAAGGGCATGCCAAAGCAGATTTAGCTCCGGG
>QIKS01000223.1 GCA_003233025.1 Hellea balneolensis
ACGGCTGCGCCATTCTTGGTACGGGCGGCGGCGGCGAGTTGGATGAAGGTTTTGGTTTAATCGAGGATGCGCTGGCAAAGGGCAAGGAATTCCGCTTGGTCAGCCTTGAAGATGCACCGCAAGATGCATTGGTCTGCACGCCCTATATGTTAGGGGCAATTTCAGATATGCCAGCGGAACAAGAAAAACAATATGAACGCCTGGCGCGCATTGATGAACAGCCGATCATGCTCGCCTATCGCCGGTTCCAGTCCTATTTGGGACAGGAGTTTTACGGCACGATTTCGTGCGAAATGGGCGCGTCCAATACGGCGATATCCTTCTATGCGGCGGCGATGTCCGGACATTATATCATTGACGCGGACGTGGCCGGGCGAGCGGTGCCGGAAATCACCCATTCAACCTATTATTTCAAGGGCCTTCCTGTCGCCCCTATTGTACTCGCCAATGAATTTGGTGAATGCATGATCTGCGAAAATGTCGCGGATGATCTGCGGGCTGAAACCATCGTTCGGGCGCTGTCGATCGTCAGCCGCAATGACATCGCGGCTATTGACCATGCCCTGCCCGTCAGCAAAGTTCGCGGTGCCGTTATCCCCGGCGCGATTTCCATGGCTCTGAAACTTGGTCAGCGCTACCGAGCGGCGAAGCAAAGCGGTGAAGATATTGCAGCCGTTATTGCAGCAACGGGCGGCGGCTTTGTCGCGTTTCGCGGCCAAGTTGGTCAAAACGATTGGAAAACCGAAGACGGGTTTACCACCGGGAATATTGAAATTAACGGCGCTGGGGATTTTGCCGGATCATCTTACACAATCTGGTTGAAAAACGAAAACCTGATTGGCCGGATAAATGGCGAAGTGCATACCACTATTCCGGATTTAATCTGTTTGATAGATGTGGACACGGGTGAGCCGATAACCAACCCAAATTATCATACTGACCAAAATGTTGCCGTGATAATTTTGCCCGCCCCGGTTCAATTTACAACAGCCAAAGCGCTGGAAATATTTGGCCCAGCCTATGTTGGCCTGACCACACCTTATGACCTTCCATCGCAAAATGGGCTTCCGTTTCGTGAATTTATGATACACCACCTAACTTCGCACCCCGTCACTCGCGCCATTTCATTCAATAATAAACCCCTAAACCGCGCCGGCCAGCAAGGTCGCATTACCGCCGACGGGCGCGGTGTCGGTACAAATGTGGCGCTCTTTGACGCAATAGGCTGCTAGGTCTGTTCCGGTGACATGTCTTGTGCAGGTAGGGCCGTCCGTGAAGTAGACCAGTTTTGCCGGAACTTGCGTGGTCAATCCAAGCAAGTTTGCCGCCCGTGCTGGTGATACTTGCAAGATGTAATGCGACCCATCAACCAAGGCCTGAGCCATGTGCGCGGAGCGCCCTATCATCCGCAAACACAAGGCAAGATCGAACGCTGGCATCAAATGCTCAAGAACTGGATATTGCTGGAGCATTACATCTTACCTGGCGATCTCGAACGACAAATCGAGAACTTTGTGGAACACTACAATCATCAACGTTACCACGAAAGCATCAACAATCTGACGCCCGCAGATGTTTACTTCGGGCGGGGACAATCAATTTTAAACAAAAGGGAAAGGATCAAAAAAGTGCGTAGCCTGCCTCTTGTGCAAACAACCCAACATCGGCGCTTGCAATACCGCAAAGCCATAGCTTAATATCAATCAACAAAGGTGAGCAAACTCTCTCTTAGCACAGGCTTAAATCTGTGCCATTTTATATGACGACGGACACCACTGAGCAAGAAAGGGACAGACGTGACAGAAAAAATTTATTCAGCGGCAAAAGCAGTTACCCTTAGAAAGAATGAGACGTTGCAGGAATCGTGGGAGTTTTTTTCACATATGTTCGAACCTATGTTCGATCGGCGGGGAAATAGTAATTTCACGTGGCGCCATCGGTGGGAAGCGGAGCCAAAGAGCTACATCTATGGAGGATTTCCCCTTTACGAGAAGGTGAAAAGTGGCGGCAACGATTCTATCTTGGGGGTTGGTGATGTGTTTAAAACGGAAACCTCGAATAAAGTACCGCTATTTGTGAAAATTATTTCTTGGAATCCACATCATAGTTTTTCTTTTATTGAATACTTCTGGCCCAAACATAAAGGCACACCAGGCACTCCTGATCGAACTGACTTTTATTTCAGAGAACACCCAGAAGGCACAATAGTTGAAATTATTCGAAGAGAGAAATGTGATTTAAAACATTTAAAAACTGGGTTATTCGATTTCTCTCATAGAAAAATGAGAAAAAGAAGTCCTAGTTGGGCAGCTGCACGATTTGGCGGCATAGTAGGCAGTAATTTTTGTGACTATCTCAAAAATGGAGAATCCATAATCGTAGGTGAATTTTCTATAACGAGAGTTGATGAACTGCGAACAAATTTTTCTGAAGTGCCTTAATTTTCCTTAATTCCGCTTGTCCGTCACTTCCTCCGCGTTTTGGCTGTCAGTACAAATGGGTCGAGTACACGGACGTAATTCTTGCTTCAGTCAATGCTCCGCGGGTAGTGGACTTGTCCCTGTTTAGTTCTGGGTTGTTATGAGTGTAACAGCCATCAAAGAGAACTATTGTGGTCAAACCTAGGCGGAATGTCACCTGTTGTCTTCGAAAGCAAGGCAGCCTAAATAAGTAGTCAACCCAAAACTAAACTAGGACAAGTCTAGATCAAACTTGCAATATGGCAACGGCGTTAAATGCAACATAGATTGGCCCATGCCGCACCAGCCGCTAAACCGCGCCGGCCAGCAAGGTCGCATTGCCGCCGGCGGCCGTGGTGTCGGTGCAAATATGGCG
>QIKS01000263.1 GCA_003233025.1 Hellea balneolensis
TTCTCATTGCCAGCGCCTTGATTGTGCCAGGCTCGGATATTGTCATTGAAAATGTTATGATGAACCCGACACGCATTGGCCTGCTTGAAGTATTGGCGGAAATGGGCGCTTTTTTGCACACCAATAATTTTCGCCGCTCTGGCGGGGAGACCATTGCTGATATCCATGTCAAACATTCAAGGTTAAATGGCATTAGCATTGGCGCGGGGCGTGTGCCTTCCATGATCGATGAATATCCCGTCTTGGCGGTTATCGCTGCCTTTGCTCGCGGCACAACCTATATGCACGGCCTGGCCGAGCTGCGGGTGAAGGAAGCCGACCGCTTGTCTGGCAGTTATGATTTGTTGCGCGCTAACGGCATTGAAGCGGAGATAAAAGACGACAGCCTCATTGTCCACGGTAGGACAGATCCGATAAAAGGCGGCGGGCTGGTCAAAACCCACCACGATCACCGGCTGGCCATGAGCGCTCTGGTGTTGGGCCTGGGCACCGAAAACCCCGTCCACATTGATGACGACGCCATGATCGCCACCAGCTTCCCAACATTCTTTGATTTGATGGACGCGCTCGGCGCAACTATCAACCAAGGATGAGTATTATTATCGCTATTGACGGGACATTTGCATCGGGCAAGGGGACGTTGGCAAAAAAATTGGCCGCTCATTACGGCTTTGCTCATTTGGATACGGGAAAATTGTACCGGGCTTTGGCGGCCAAAGCTTTGGCCAAAAATATATCTTTGGACAAGGCGGACGCCATTGCCGCCCTGGCAAAAAACCTTGTGGCCAAAGATTTGCACGACAAGCAGCTTAAAAGCGGCAAGGTGGGGGCGAACGCGTCAAAAATCGCCATTTACCCGCAAGTGCGCCAGGCTTTGTTCGGATTTCAAAGAGATTTCGCCAAAAACTCTGGCAAGGGTGCGGTTTTGGATGGGCGGGACATTGGTACGGTGATCTGTCCGGATGCTACGGTAAAGCTGTATATAGACGCTCAACCAAAAGAGCGGGCACAGCGCCGCCATAAGGAATTGCTTTCTTACGGGGAAGAGGTATCTTTGGCGCAAATAAGCGCTCAACTTGCGAAGCGGGACAGCCGCGATATGAACCGCGAGCAAGCGCCTTTGAGGGCGGCTGAAAATGCGCACTTGCTTGATACAACAAATTTGTCTATAGACGCCGCGTTCGAGACAGCAAAAAAATTGATAGACGCCGTTTTAAGCCCTTGAGGGGTGAACACTTAATACGCCCGAATTGGTCGGGCCAGACCGCCGGAAATCCGGTTGGCATAAAAGAATATTTGGCTGCGTCCAAATATTTGGAGACCCTAATGAGCACAGCTCAAACCCAAAACCCGACAACTGATGATTTTGCCTCCATGTTGGAAGCCTCGCTTGAGACCCGTTCCATGTCAGAGGGCAGCGTTATTCTCGGCCTTATTACCGCCATTGAAAAAGATATGGTGATTGTTGATGTGGGCTTAAAAACCGAAGGGCGCATCCCGATGCGCGAATTCTATACGCCCGGCGACGAGGACATTGGCGACGAAGTTGAAATTTATCTGGAACGCATTGAAAACGCCCTTGGCGACGCCGTTCTATCGCGCGATAAAGCCAGACGCGAGAAAAGCTGGATCAATCTTGAGAAAGTTTTCGAAGCCAAAGAGCCTGTACCGGGTGCCATTGTTGGCCGGGTTAAAGGCGGGTTTACGGTTGATCTGGGCGGCGTTAGCGCCTTCTTGCCCGGCTCACAAGTTGATATTCGTCCCGTGCGCGATGTCGGGCCGTTAATGGATCAAGAACAACCTTTTATGATTTTGAAAATGGACAGGCCACGCGGCAATATTGTTGTTTCGCGCCGGGCTATCTTGGAAGAAAGCCGCGCCGAGCAGCGCGCCGAGCTTGTTGGTCAATTGGCCGAGGGCGAAGAGCGCGAAGGCATTGTCAAGAACATCACCGATTATGGTGCCTTTGTTGATCTGGGCGGTATTGACGGCTTGTTGCATGTCACGGATATGTCGTGGCGCCGCATTAGCCATCCAAGTCAGGTTCTTACTGTTGGCGATACGATTAAAGTTAAGGTCGTACGTATCAATCCCGAAACCCAGCGCATCTCTCTTGGTATCAAGCAATTGAGCGAAGATCCGTGGATGGCGGCCGTTGCAAATTATCCGGTTGGCACGCGCTTAACCGGTATTGTCACCAATATTGCTGATTACGGCGCATTTATCGAACTGGAAGAAGGCGTTGAAGGTCTTGTCCATGTGTCTGAAATGAGCTGGACGAAGAAAAATATCCATCCGGGTAAAATCGTCTCAACCTCACAGGAAATCGAAGTGATGGTTTTGGAGGTTGATTCCGATAAACGGCGGATTTCTTTAGGCATCAAGCAGACGCAAGCCAATCCTTGGGACAGCTTCTCTGACCGCTTCCCTGTTGGTTCAACCATTAAAGGCGAAGTGCGCTCCATTACCGAATTTGGTTTGTTCATCAATATGGACGACGAAATTGACGGCATGGTGCATTTGTCTGATATCTCCTGGGACAAGTCCGGCGAAGAAGCTTTGGGCGAATACAGCAAGGGCGATATGGTCGAGGCGAAAATCCTTGAGGTTGACGTCGAGAAAGAGCGTATTTCTTTGGGCATTAAACAGTTGACCAAAGATACCGGCGCCGCACCTGTCGGTGCTGCCAAAGGCAAAACCGTTACCTGTGTGGTGACCCAAATCACCAGCGGTGGTATTGAGGTAAGCTACGGCGATGACAATAAAGCAATTGCATTTATTCGCAAATCTGATCTCTCCCGTGAACGCTCCGAGCAACGCCCGGAACGCTTTGCCGTTGGTGACAAGGTTGATGCCCGGATTATCAGAATTGATAAGAAAACCGGCAAAACCTCTATGTCGATCAAAGCCCTGGAAATTGCTGAAGAGCAAGAGGCCGTCGCACAATATGGTTCCACGGACGCCGGTGCGTCCTTGGGCGATATTCTTGGCGCTGCCTTAAAAGGTGGTGATAAAGAATAAGCGGCTAGAACGCTTAAATTATCCTCATACCCCCTTCCCTTCGTGGAAGGGGGTATGAGTGATTTATATATCTCACGGCAAGTTCGCTACGCTCACGCCTCCGAAGGGGCGCGCATAAGCGCGGCGGGCGGTCGCCCTTGCCTCACTACGTTCGGTACCGGGGGCGTGCGGATAGTCTCTTTAGGGACAACACAAAACAAAGCTTATTCCTCCTCCGTTTACGGGGG
>QIKS01000296.1 GCA_003233025.1 Hellea balneolensis
GAGCCAAAATAAACCGGCGTCATATGCCCTTCTAAAAAAAATTGTTTGTTAAACGGGCCGTATTCCCGCGCCAGCAAGGCCTCCTCGCCAAATTCAGCGCTCAAATCCGCGTCATCAATAAAGCCGTCAGCCCCGTTCTCGCCCAGGCCGAGCCTTGGCGGATGGACACTGTCGCTGGAGAAGGGGATAAATTCATCGCTGGCAAAATCAGCCAACCCGCGAAACCGTCGCCCGCTGGCGCACGGCCATTGCATGGGAACAACATCCAAGGCCAATTTGTCTTCAACCTCGGCTAAAAGATCAAACACATCCTGGGCTTCGCGGTCAAACTTATTGATGAATGTGATGATCGGGATATCGCGCAGACGGCAAACCTCAAACAGCTTTAGGGTTTGAGGTTCAATGCCTTTGGCGGCGTCCAAAACCATTACCGCACAATCAGCCGCGGTGAGCGTCCTATATGTATCTTCTGAAAAATCCTCATGGCCCGGCGTATCCAAAAGATTAAAAATCAAACCTTTATGCTCAAAAGTCATCACAGATGAAGACACGGAAATCCCGCGCTCTTGCTCAATTTTCATCCAATCGGATTGTGTACGCCGCCGCGCACCGCGCGCCGCCACCTGCCCGGCTTGATGGATTGCACCTGCCGCCAAAAGCATGTTTTCCGTTAGGGTGGTTTTACCAGCATCGGGATGGGAAATGATGGCAAAAACACGGCGCTGGGCTTGGGGTGTATCAGGAGGATTGCTCATCAATATCTCTTTGTCTAGGGGCAGGTCGCCTATGTTTTGGCATATAGAGCATTGGGTATTCAAACAAGGTTTATTGCGCCTCAATCCCTTCGGTCAGGAAATGCCGGCCTTGTTTATCTTCTATCTCGACAACCCACATATCGGGATCGGTTTTTATCCGTCGGGCGATAATTTGATCAATTTCGCGTTCTGCCAATGGCCCTTTCGGCAACCAGACACGCTCGCCTTGCATATTGCGGATCGGTTGATAAAGCAGAGCCTCTCCGTCCAAAGTACAGACTTTAACCAGCACAGCCCCCGCGTCATCATCGCCTTTTTTCGTCAATGCACAATAAGCAGTCCCGGTTTCAGCGCGACGCAATAAAGCAGAAACCCAGATCGACGTTTTCAGTTCTGGCATCATTTTTACCGTTTTCCTCATCAAAGCTGCCAAAACTGGCATCCATATTGCTTGGCATACAGCCTGTTCACTCAAAAGGCGCTGTCATGTCTCAATTTAGCAAAAAAATCACGAAAAACCATGAAAAATATGGATTTTTCTCGATCCAAAAATTTATTGCGGCCTGTTTAGGGGCAATACTGCTCAGCAGTGTACCCGCAAATGCCGCCGAAAAATTCATCACAAAACGAGCCGCAAACCCGGTTTATACCATAAAATCTGACCTAATGGCATTATCGGGCCAAGACAGCGCGATTTTGGATTGGCGCGCACCGGATTTTAAATTAAATTTCGACCTGCCCGATCATAATTGGTATGAGAGCCTGTACCCACAAGGTAGTGTCCATAAAACCACCCCGATTATGATCAGTTATAACGGCGCACCACCCATAGCCCTTAACAGCCGCGGCGACGAATTTTACGCCCAGATCAAGCTCGACCCAGATCGGATACGTCCCTCGCAAAACCATATAAAATTCACATACAAAACCCAGATCGGGCAAAATTGCCGGGCCGATGGCCAAGATCAATGGGTTTTGGACATGGCCAAATCCAAGCTGGTTGCGCGGGCGCGGGCTAAACCACAAAATATGAGAATACGCCAAATAGAACCGTTTTTGCGCCATCCCATGACAGCGCCAAAACGGGTTGCCATATTGGCCAAAGGTGCAAACAAAATAGCTCTGGAAGCCCTGCTTGCCCAAGGTATTGCCGCGCGGGTCACCAAATTGCCAGAATTTAAGCTGACCAAAGGCGGTTCTGATTTCACCTTGATCATTGGAACTCATGATCAAGTGAGGCCGCATATTAGCCAACCACTAAGGCAAGACTCGCAAGGCGCTTTACGACAGGGCGCGCAAGGCGCTATGATTTTCATCGATGCCAAGAAACCAACAACACTGGTTCTCAGCGCCGCAAACCAAGAACAAGTTTATCAACTTGCCAAAGCCTTTGCCAATTATCATTTGCCCAAAATATATCGGCCCCTTGCATCCATACAAGAATTGCATTCCGGGACACCGTTTTCAAAAACACCCTCCGTCGATAATGACACCGTTTTATTATCAGAGATCGGGCAATTGGCATTCGCCCCCTCATGGCGTCCTGATCCTGCTATGGTCAACTTTAACGTACCGGGAGCCCAGACCAGTAGCGGCATGTTGAGCTTAAACATTAGCGCCGCAACTGATACCAATCCAAAATCCAAATTAAAAGTACGGTTAAACAACCAGGCGATTGGCTATACCTATCTTGATAAGACGCAAAAACGGGTAGAATTTGATATAAAACCCGGCCTGCTCCGGGCGGCTAACAATGAAATAAAGATAGCAGCCGTGTTTGAAACCGACAGCGATACCAATATTTGCGGCGGCGCACAAAGCCAGCCAGCCCTCTTGGTGAGCGGCCAATCAAAACTGGAAATCCAAAATCTGGACAATGGTTTTTACGGTCTCAACCGGCTCGCCGGCGGCGGTTTTCCATTTGCAGGCAACCAACAAAACTTAACCTTGGTTTTGACCGCCCGCAGCCTAAAAGACCGCCAGGCAAGCTTACGGTTTTTAGGGATAGCAAGGCAAAAATTTGGCCCCCTTTGGACGGACGCACACTATCTTGGCGCCCTCCCCGCCCAAGATCAGCAACGGGCTGGTGATATCTTGATCATTGGCCCCCATGCGCTTACCGATCCGGGCCTGATCGCCGCCGCGCCCAGCGCTCTTAAACTTGCCCTGCAAGGGCAGGCTTTGCAGTCCCGCTCCACCTCCCTAAGACCCATTTATGAACACCATGCATCCTTGAGCGCTGATGACACATTTCGCAGTGCGGCGGCCAATACAAACCTGCGAACAAAAACAATAAGCGGCGGGATTGCCGCCTTATTCCCCTCCCCTTACGCAGAGGGGCGGTTTATCGCCGTCATATCATCCGACCACCCCAAACAATTCGCCGCCAGCATCAAAGCCTTGTCATCGCAAAAACA
>QIKS01000294.1 GCA_003233025.1 Hellea balneolensis
CATATTTTTTTGATGCCCGCTCAAGCGATATGCTCCTCGGTATAATAGCCGCTCTGATCGTGGGGCATTTGGCCGACTATATCACACAGATTTATTTGTATCGCAGTACAGCCTAGATATGCCTAAGAAACCCCCGATATCAAACAGAATAAGCATATTAAGAGAGCAAAATGGTCAAATAAGCCAAGCGGCTCTCGCAAAGGCAATTGGCGTCACAAGACAGACGGTCATCGCAATTGAAAAAGGGCATTATTCGCCGTCTTTAGAAAGTGCGTTTCGCATTTCCAGAGTATTTCAAACCACCTTGGAAGATGTTTTTAGTTGGGATGAGGTAAGTGAACACACCTAAACTCACAGCACTCCCGGCCCTAAAGCGTCCCCTTAATCAGCTTCATAATTCCTGAGAAATCGAGGCCGTCTTTACCCACAACTTCCATCTGGGTGTAAAGCGCTTCCGCTTGGGTGCCGAGGGGCGTGTTGGCCTCAGCAGCGGCTTCGATAAGCTTAAAAACGCAGACACCATCATTTTATTACAAGGGTAGGCAATATCGCGTTGATCTTTTGCGAGTGTGAAGTTGCGGCCAAGAAGGACAAATCCTTTGGGCGCCGCCAGAGCGATGGTATATATGATGACAAACCCTAGGTTCAGGACTGATTAAATCCACTATATGACGATAGTGGCAATTTGGATTGCGAATAAGAAAATATGTGCGCAAAGGTCATAGCGTGGTCAACAAATTACAATTTATACCATTGAAAAATCCCGTTTATTAGGTCCTGATTCTAGGACAGAGGTGTGACCCTACTTCGTTGGACAACTTAGCAGCGAGACACTCTTGCTAATTGATGCTATTGAGTTTACATTTACACGTTTTGATCAATAACTAAACCACTACCGACAACAGTCGGTAGTGGTTTAGTTGCAATTGTATTTTAAAACAGGCGTATCAATATGTCGTATACTTATAAATCACTTCTGCTCTTTCCACTTATAGCCGGTGCATTGCTTTTCTCCACGACATCAAATGCGAATGGGAGTGGGAGTGATCTTATTCTAACGCACGCCAATGCAGCAAATATGTCTATGGAATGCTTGATGATGGCGCGACATAACAAAATTGACACCCCAGAAGTGCGCGATTGCTACCAAACATGTAGGAATTTTCGGAGAAGCTATGTGAATGCAAAGGATTTTGATGCACGCTTACAACAATCGAAATCATGCCGATCTGCTTATAGCGATGCGACAGGTAAAGACATTGTCCCTACATTACCTAAAAATTATGTCAGCCCGAAGAAATCAGCACGCAATCCTAACAATCGGTAGGTTCGTGCCAGACTAGGGTCTGGTCAGAGCGACCCATCAATCAGTTTCATAATGCCGGAGAAATCCAGGTCGTCTTTGCCGGACGCCTCCATCAAAGCATAAAGCGCCTCTGCCTGCGCCCCCAGCGGTATGGCGGCTTTGGCGCTATTTGCAGCTTGGCTCGCGAGACGTAAGTCCTTGAGCATCATAGCAGCAGCAAAACCTGCCTTATAGTCATTATTGGACGGGGCGGCGGGGACAGGGCCGGGGGCGGGGCAATAGCTGGTCATTGACCAGTTTTGGCCCGATGCCGTGGAGGAAATATCGTAGAATGTCTGGGCGTCGAGACCGAGTTTTTCCGCCAGAGCAAAGGCTTCGCACGTGCCGATCATATGAATGCCGAGCAGCATATTATTGCAGACCTTGGCCACCTGCCCATTGCCGGCTGCGCCTGCGTGGAAAATGTTTTTCCCCATGGTGCTTAGGAAGGGTTGAGCGCGCTTAAATGCCGGCTTACTACCGCCAACCATAAAGGTGAGCGTCCCCGCCGCCGCCGCCGCGACGCCGCCCGAAACCGGGGCGTCAACCATGGCCAGACCTTTGTCGTCCGCCGCGCCTATTACAGTCCGCGCACTTTCAATATCAATGGTCGAGCTATCGATGAGCAAAGCCCCCGGCTTGGCGTTTTCGATGATACCGTCCTGGCCGAGATAAACGCCCTTTACGTGTTGGCCCGCTGGCAACATGGTGACGATAATATCCGCGCCTTCTATGGCCGCCAGAACCGAAACCACAACCGCGCAGCCCGCGCTTTTTGCTTTGGCCAGCGCATCTTGTGACAGGTCAAATGCGCGAACATTATGTCCGGCCTTGACCAGATTGGCCGCCATGCCGCCGCCCATATTGCCAAGGCCGATAAATGCGATTGTGGTCATGGGAGGCTCCTAGTCTAAAAACTGCAAGGGCGGGGTTGTTGCGACAAAAAAGCGGGCGATACGGCCAGGTTTAACCGCGGCCACATTTGCGTCGGCCCACTTTGGGTTTCGGTCTTTGTCAATAACGGCCGCCCGCACGCCTTCGAAAAAATCAGGGGTTTTGAGGAATGCCAATGACAAGCCAAGCTCCTGCGCCATGGCTGCACGAAAATCCAGCTTTGCCCCTTGCTTGAGCGCTTCGAAGGTAACGTGCAATGCCAAGGGTGATTTTGCCGCCAAAAACCCACGCTGTTTGCGGGCCC
>QIKS01000129.1 GCA_003233025.1 Hellea balneolensis
GACGAGACCCACAGACTAAGCCTATTATTGCTGGTAAATAATCTCGCCTGCAACAATCGTCATTGCGGTTGTCACATTTAAGATCTCTGCTTCCGGCACCGTCATGATGTCGCCCGAAAACACTGTGAAATCAGCGTTTTTACCAAGTTCAATCGTCCCGGCAACGCCGTCTTCAAAGGCGGCAAAGGCGGGCCAGGCGGTGAGCATGGTTAGGGCTTCCGCCCGACTTACTTTTTGCTCGGGGTACCAGCCTTCGCCGCTAAATCCTTGTGCGTCCTTACGGGCCACCGCTCCGTAAAATTCAATGCGCGGGTCGCCGCGCTCAACAGGGGCGTCTGAACCGGCGGCAATTTTTGCGCCGCTATCAATCAGTGTGCGCCAGGCATACCCGCCTTTTAGCCGCTCAACACCCAAGCGGTCAGGGGCGAAATGTAAGTCGCCGATGGCGTGGGAAGGCTGCATGGAAGCAATAACGCCCAGCTGCGCAAAGCGTTGCAAATCGCTCAAATCAATGATTTGCGAATGCTCGATACGCCAGCGCGGATCAGCATGTTTTCGCTCAGCTACAGGGACATTGTCGAATGCTTGCTCATACCAGTCTAGCACCAGCCGGTTGGCTTTGTCGCCAATAGCATGAGTGCAAATCTGAAAACCGTCGCGCAAAGCCCGCTCCAAAATGGGCATTATTGTTTCCCGGTTGGTGAGCATCAAGCCTTCATTACCTGGATCATCCGCATAAGGCACCAGCAAGGCAGCGCCGCGTGACCCGAGCGCGCCATCTGCGTAAAGTTTGATACTGCGTGTTGTCACCTTGGCGTTTTCGTTGTGCTGGGGGCCGTTCGCGGCAATTGCATCCAAAAGCTGATCGGCATTTTGCATATCAACGGCGTTGTAAACCCGGATTTTCAGTTTTCCCTCTTGGGATAATCGCTCAATTAACGGCACGTCTTCGGGGTCAACCGACATGGACTGTATCCCCGTCCAACCATAAGCGGCGTAAACCTCGGAAGCTTTGATATAGGCCGCCTCTTTGCGCTGCGGGCTGAGGGCGCCCAATTGTACCGTTGCCAAATCCATGGCGTTGTCGATCAACATGCCCGACGGATGGCCGTCTTTACCGGCAATGATACTGCCGCCAAATGAGGCGTCGGTGTCTTTGGTTATGCCAGCGGCTTCCAGGGCTTTGCTGTTGGCAACCAAAGAATGCCCGTCGGCGCGCCGTAAGATAACCGGGTTATTGGGCGCAACGGCGTCCAAATCCTGACGGGTCGGAAAGCGGTTTTCTGGCCAATGGGTTTCAATCCACCCTCTGCCGTAAATCACATCGCCGTCCGCCGTCTCGGCCACAACCTCTGCCAATCGCTGCTTAAGGGCTTTGATCGAGGCCGTGCCTTCAAGGTTTAAGGTCATTTCGCGCAGGCCAATTCCCAAAAGATGGGCGTGAGCATCGACGAAACCCGGATAAAGACTGCTGCCGTCCAGATTAACAATTTGCGTGGCGGTGCTTTTAAACGGGTCGCAAAAACCTTGCGCCTGCTCGGTTTCGATGGCCGTGATTTTCCCGTTTTTTACACTCAACCCATGAGCAGGGGCGGCGTCTTGAACGCCCGTGTAAATCAGGCCGCCGTCAATGCACAGATCAGGAGCGTCTGCGCTTGCTTCGGGCGCGGTTTGTGTGGCGGGGCCGCAAGCGTTCAAGGCGATAGCCAAGGCCAAAGTGTTGTTTGCGCATAGATGTTCTCCCGTTTTTGTAAGCTTATCATTTGTTCTTGATGAAAACTAGAGCGTAAAACGGGGCAAGGCTTGCTTTTTTATTGTCGGCAAATATGCGCTCCTTTGCGCGTTCTTTCGCGGGGGCATATCTATGCTTGCTCACAGGTGTTCACAATGGCGTCAGGGCTTGCTTCTTGGCTTGCATAATTTGGAGCCAGCTTTTAGCGTCCGTTAAATTTTTTGAAGGGTCAAAAGTGGAAATTTTATTTTTCGTTGTTGTGGCAGGCCTGGCATTTGCCAATGGCGCCAATGACAATTTTAAAGGCGTTGCAACACTGTGGGGCGGCGGCGATTTGACCTATCGCCAAGCTTGGTTCGTTGCCAATGGCGCGAGTTTCTTAGGCGCTATATTGGCTGTATTTCTCGGCGCGGCTGTCGCCAAAACATTTGGCGGCAAAGGCGTAGTTAGCGACGAAATTTTAGGGTCGTACAGATTTGCCATGGCCTTTGCAGCCGGCGCAGCCTTAACCGTTTTGCTGGCGACAGTTTTGCGCTACCCGATTTCAACAACCCACGCCATACTCGGCTCTCTCGCAGGGGCAGGCGTGGCTTTGGCCATGGGCGATGTGAATTTGCAGCCTTTGGTCAAGAAAGGCGCCCTGCCTTTGTTGTTCTCGCCTTTACTGGCAGCGTCGGCGACATTCGTTTTGTGGAAATTACGCGAACGGTTTTTTAAACCGGTTTTTACCTCAAAACCCGCTGCAAAAATTAGCAAGCCCATGCATATTCTTTCAGGTTCAGCAGTATGCTTTTCACGCGCCGTCAATGATACACCCAAAATCGCCTCCATTGCTTTGCTCGGCGGGGCGGCGGGGATGAGCCATATGACGGTCTATGCGGCTATTGGTGTTGTCATGACCATTGGCGGCATGCTTTTCGTCAAGCAAATCGCCAAAGTCATGTGTGAGGAAATCACCGATATGAATGCGGCGGAAGGCTTAACCGGTAATTTGGTGACGGCGTTTTTGGTCATTATTGCTTCGAAATTTGGCTTGGCGGTGAGCACGACCCATGTTTCTGTCGGCGCGCTTTTTGGCATTGGCGTTGAAAACGGTACGGCGCGTAAAAAGAAAATCTTGCAAATCTTGCTGTCATGGGTGCTGACATTGCCGACCTCTTTTATTCTGGCATTTGCTATTGCAAGATTTATACCTATATCTGGGTAAGATACGGAGATTATAATGGACGGATTAAACGAAACTCACGCCAGCAACGCCGATATACGAGCGGATGTTCAAGAGCGATACGCCGATGGCGCGCACGCCGTAGAGGCCGCCCTGTGCTGTCCGGTTGATTATGATCCGCAATATTTAAAAATCATCCCGCAAGATGTGCTTGATCGCGATTATGGTTGCGGCGACCCGTCGCGTTATGTACGCGAGGGGGATGT
>QIKS01000127.1 GCA_003233025.1 Hellea balneolensis
GATATTGATACCGAGGTCATTGGCGGCAAGGTTCGTTATTCCCTGATTATGGTCAAAAACAAGGAAGGCTTGAAATGGGCCTCCAACCGTAATTTAAGCAGTGCGAAATTTAGTGAAATATTCGCTGCTCGCAAAAATAAATATAAACCGATTGATGTAGACGCGGTCGAGGTCAATGGCAAAATGCGCTACTCCATTATCTGGCTGGAAAATAAAGCCAATAAAAAGTGGATTGAAAAACGCGACATGACACCTAGCGTTTACGGCCAAAGGTTTAAAGAATACCGGGGTAAAGGATACCGCATCACCGATTTGGATTGTTATGCCAAAAAAGGCAAGTTGACCTATGCCGCCATTTGGGAAAAAAATCAAGCGGGCCGCGGTTGGGCTGCTTTCCGGGAAATGTCCGCGCAAGGCTTCCGCAATAAATGGAAAGAGCTTAGCGATAAAGGCATGCGGATTATCGACATAGAAGTCTGTCCGGCCAAAAGCGGGGGCGGCGTTCAATATGCGGCCGTTTGGCGTGAAAATAATTCCCGTTATGACTGGGGCGGGCGGACTGCGGCCCAAAAAGCGCTTTCAGATTTTGTCAAAAATAATAATGCACCGGGTGTCTCTGCAGCGGTCATTTCCAAGGGCAAAGTTGTCTTTCGCAGTGGTTCCGGCTTTGCGGATAAAGGCAAAAACAAAAAAGCCCATAGCGGCACGATTTATAGAACCGCGTCAATTTCCAAAGCCATAACCGGAGCTTTGGCATTTGATATGCAAGATGCAGGAATTATTGACCTTGACGATCGCACCGATTTAATTTTGACATCGCTTGCGAGCCAACACAGACACACTATTTTAGAGTTATTGCAAAATACAGGGTGTGTCGGTCATTATAGCGATGTTCCTGGAAACGAGAACAGCGATCAAACCCAATATGCCTCTGCCCGGAAAGCCCTGTCAGATAAGCAAAACGGCGTATTGCGGTCAAATAATGCGATCTACAGCCCGTGCACAGCCGGAAATAATTACAAATACAGCACCCATGGTTATACAATTGTAGCCGCGGCTCTGGAAAAGAAAACCGGTAAAAATTTCAAGACCTTACTCAAGCAACGGATTTCGGATAAATTGGGCCTGTCAACCATGCGGGCTGAAACGCGGGCCAATGGTGCGTCCAGCGGAGATTTGACGAAATTATACGCCAAAGGGCCGGGTAGTTCTTACGCGGCTATTACAAATTCTGCATTTCAAAACACTAGTTGGAAATGGGGCGGCGGCGGTATTCAGACCTCCGTTCTTGATTTGGCAAAATTTGGTAATGCATTGCTTGATAATGATTTATTTCCAGAATCTGTCCGGGATCAAATGTGGTCAGGAACCAGTGCGAATAACGATTATGGTGCTGGGTGGGACACCAATAGTACGACAAGCCCTACGATGGTGCGAAAAGGCGGGCGTCAGCAAGCGTCTCTCTCTCACCTCCGTATTGACATCGATGATGATTTTGTTGTCGTGGCCATGACCAATAGTTCTTATAG
The DNA here is from genome assembly GCA_003233025.1 of Hellea balneolensis. GTDB lineage: Bacteria > Pseudomonadota > Alphaproteobacteria > Caulobacterales > Maricaulaceae > Robiginitomaculum_A > Robiginitomaculum_A balneolensis_A. The sequence continues at coordinate 1,530 of QIKS01000127.1, forward strand.
ACCTCCCGGCGGCACTACTGTTAGTGCTTTGACTTCTAACCTTCTGGCGATTGCCAAAGCAAACCCCTAGGTGTACAGTCCCTGTGTTAGGTGGTTTGGGTTTTGTTTAAATTTTTGTGGCTCATTTTTCCATATTTTGCAAATATATTCGTAGGGGGTTAGGAGTTTTTAGTCTTTTGGCATAATTGTAAGCCATCATAAAGCCCTCAAGATGTTTTTCCAGCTGGTTTTTGTTTTCATAATAATAGCGTTTTACTGTTGCCTCTTTAATGGTGCGGTTCATACGTTCAACCTGGCCGTTGGTCCACGGGTGGTTGATCTTGGTTAAGCGGTGCTCGATTTCATGTTCACGACAAACACGATGTGCAAAGCCTGCCTCTTGTGCAAAGATGTGTTCACCAGCGTGTTTGTCTTGTTTGCGATTGGTGAATTGAATGCCATTGTCGGTCAGGATGGTATGGATATGGTAGGGTAGAAGCTTGATAGTATTGCGCAAGAACTGTGCGGCAATCATCTTGGTCATACGAGGGTGTAGCTCCACATAGGTGAACTTTGATGTGCGGTCTATGGCCACAAAGAGGTACAGTTTCCCGTCCTCTGTACGCACTTCGGCAATATCGACGTGCAGGTAGCCGATAGGATATGTCTTGAATGTCTGCTTCTTGCGCTTGTCGGCGTCCAGATTTGGCAAGCGGGATATTCCGTGACGCTGTAAGCAACGGTGCAGCACGGAACGACTGAGCTTGGGGATGGTTTCTTGTAAAGCATACAGACAGTCATCCAAAGGCAACAATGTGTGACGCCTAAACGCAATTATGATGACTTCCTCTTCTCGAGACAGAACTGTAGATTTTGGTTCTGGCCCAGTCTTACGATCCTCGACACTGTCGCGGCTCTTCCACTTGACCACCGTTTTGGGGTTGATGCCGTAGCGTTTGGCTAGTTTCGCGATCGAAGCGTCCGATCGGAATATTTCTGCTCTGATTGCGTGCGTCGTCTTGGCGCTACCGTGTAAAACCTGTCCCATAATAACTCCTTCTCCTTAGATGATAATTCAATACCACCTAACACAGGGACTGTACACCTGTTTATCTCGGTGTGATGGGGCGACTTATCGCTCTAACCTGATAATGCATATCTCTTGACATTTATGCCTCCGGCCCGTGCCTGTGCTTTAGCAATATCAAAGCTGTTTTGCATACGCATTAATGTCGCCATGGAAACACCGAATGCTTTTTCAATACGTACAGCCATTTCCGGGGACAGGGATGAGCGCTCATTTAAGAGTGCTGACAAGGCTGGCCGGGTGACGCCCAGGATTTTTGCGGAGGCGCTAATAGTAAGCCCTAAGGGTTCAATGATTTCAAACTTGATAAACTGGCCCGGATGGGTCGGATTTATCAGGCGCAATCCTAATGACTTGCTCATAACTATATCTCCTCAGTGATAATCTTCATAATCTAGATCGATAATTTCGACCTCACTATTGCCTATTTTAAAAGTAAGCCGCCAATTTTTTGAAACATGCAAACTCCATGTATCTTTTCGGTTTCCTGTCAATTTATGGGCCTTCCAGTGTGGGATTGTTTGCAATTCCTCTTCGGTTTCCATATCTTGCAAGAATGTCAGCATCCGTAAAAGTTTTGGCACGACCGCAGAGTCAAGTTTTGAACTGTCGCCATTTTTGTAGAGTTTCCTCAATCCTTTATGGACGACATTTCGTATTCTCATGGTAGTAATATAAAGTCTAAAATGTAATGTGTCAAGTTACGGTTTACGGCTTAATCAATCGTCGCGATCTTAAGCGTATCGGTTGTCCCTGGTCTGCCAAACGGGATGCCGGCGGCGATGATGATTTTATCGCCGGGGTTGCAGCCGGCTTTGTCTTTGGCAATGTCCTGGGTGATTTCCAGCATATCATCAAAGCTTTTGGGGTCGCTCATCACGACCGGGTAAACGCCCCATGTTAAGGCGATACGGCTGGCCACATGCTTGTTGGGCGTCAGGCCGATGATCGGGCACGGCGGGCGCTCGCGGGCAATGCGCTTGACGGTCGAACCCGTCTTGGTATAGCCGAGCACGACTTTGCAATTGAGCACCTCGGCAATGCCGCGCACTGACTGGCTGATGGCGTCATTGACTGTGGCTTGCGGGCGCAAATTGGCCCGTGTGTAATAATCCGGGTAGCTGGGATCATTCTCGACCGCGGTGATAATCCTGTCCATAATCGCCACGGCGGTCGCGGGGTGGCGACCGACAGCCGTTTCCGCGCTCAGCATCACCGCGTCCGTACCCTGATAAATCGCGGTGGCCACATCGGAGGCTTCTGCTCTTGTCGGGGTGGCGGCGTCTATCATGGACTCGAGCATATGGGTGGCGACTATCACCGGCTTGCCAAGGGCGCGGGCCACCGTGATAATTTTGCGCTGCACTACGGGCACTTGTTCCAGCGCCAATTCCACACCCAAATCCCCGCGCGCCACCATAGCGGCGTCGGCCAGCTTTAAGATGGCTTCGATATTATCAACGGCCGAAGGTTTTTCGATTTTAACGATTAGC
>QIKS01000145.1 GCA_003233025.1 Hellea balneolensis
TCACTTACGGCACAGAGCTTGGTACCGCCATACAGCGGCTGTCTGACCGCGTTGGCCACGCCGATTTTGATATGCTGGCCGCAACCATACGCCTGCAAGCCCGCACGGGGGGTAATTTAGCCGAACTGCTGGCAAACAATGCCCATATGGTACGCGAACGGCAAAAAATGCGCTTGAAGATAAAAGCCGCGTCCTCGGAAGGGCGGATGTCCGCCCTGATCCTCAATATCGTGCCCATCTTGTTATTTGCAGCTGTCAATATACTGTCTCCAGAATTTTACGGTGATGTTTGGGGTAACCCAATAATCAAAAAAGGCCTGATCGCTGCCGTTATCTGGATGATATTGGGTAATTTGGTGATCCGCAAAATGATCAACTTTCGGATTTAGATATGTTATCAAACCTTGCTCCAAACCACGCTTTCTTACTTGTGACCTTGTTTTTGGTTGTCTCGCTTACAGGTGCGGCAGTCGTTATTCGCTCGGCCCTAAGCCATAATAAAATCATGAGCCGAAGGCTGGCGGGCGTCCCCAGCGTTGGCGTAAAGAAAAACCGCCGCACCCGCTCCAAAGCCGCCACACCAAATATGATTGAAAAATTTGGCCAACACCTGACCTTACCCGGCCCGGAAGAAATCTCGCGTATTCGTTTCAAATTATCCCAGGCCGGGTTTTATACGGTTAAATCCATACCGATATTTTATGCCGTGCGGCTCGTGTCTTTACTATTACCGCAATTCGTTTTACTGATTTACTGGGGTCTATTTGCCAATAATATGGCGACCAAAACCCTTGTACAGATTTCCGTCGTCCTGATTGTCGTGGGTCTGTTTGCGCCCGGATTGTTTTTGCGACACCACATCAAAAAACGTAAAATGCAAGCCCGTGACGGTTTTCCTGATATGATGGATTTGCTGCTGGCTTGTATTGAAGCGGGCCTAGGCTTGGACGCGGCTTTAAACAATGTTTCCAAAGAGCTTGGTAAGCGTTTTCCTGTTATTCAAGTTAATCTTGATTTGCTGAATTTGGAACTAATGGCCGGACGAACACGGCCAGACGCGTTTAAAAACTTCGCCGAGCGGCTTGGGTTGGAAGAAGCAAGCGCGCTCAATATCATGCTCAAACAATCTGAAGAAATGGGCAGTTCTCTCGGGCAAGCGCTACGAACATTCTCTGAAGAAATGCGCAGTAAACGCATGTTGCGCGCCGAGGAAAAGGCCATGTCTCTACCTGCCAAAATGACCGTGCCGCTCATCTTGTTTATTTTCCCAACCATTTTATTGATGTTGTTCCTGCCCGCCGGAGTGCGTTTATCGGGAGCTTTCGGATGAAACACTTTGCCGTCATAATTTAGGCGCGTGCGAAACAACAAAAATGGTTGAAGGCGCTGAAATTGAAGTGCGCCCAATTGTGCAAAGCCCTGAACCAGAGCACCCCCAAGAAATTGATGTGAGCGTCCAGTTTACCAAGGCCGCTAAATTACAAGCCGCCGCAGATTTTGTTGGGAGCTATGAAGCTTATAAAGTTTTGCTCTTACGTATGGACGCCGACAATACAGGACGCAGCCAGGCTTTGCTTGGCTTGGCCGACAGCGCTTTGGCGCTCACATGGCGGGACGATAAATACGCCGTTCAGGCCCGTAAAATTTATCAAAAAATTTCGACGGACACTGCACTTACGCAACCGCAAAAGCATCAAGTCGAATCCGGGTTGCTCTTGCTCGACCTAAAAGATTACACCCAGGAAGCCGCCAAGCGACATTTAGAACAAACCTTGCAAGACAGCCCGGATGATCCGCGCTTGTGGAATGCCCTAGGCCGCTTGCATGACCAAAACAACGACTGGCTGGGCGCATTGGATGCTTATGTCAAGGCCCTAACCGCTGCCAAGAAAAACAGCCAAAGCACGGCCTCTGTCCACAATAATATGGGCATGTCTTTATTGATGCAGGGTCGCAAAAAAGAAGCCCTGGTCAAGTTTAAACAAGCGGTTAAAGCCAGGCCGGACATGGCCGTTTATGTGAATAATTTAAGACTTGCCCAAACATTGTCGGGCCAAACAACTATTGCCCTCAAAGGCCTTAGCGACACAAAAATAGCGCAAGTTTACAATGATGCAGGCGTCATTGCCCAAGCCCAGGGCAACCACAAAAAAGCCACCGCACTCTATGAAAAGGCCATAGAAAAAAGCCCGTTATACTTTAAATTGGCTGAAGAAAATTTGGCGGCGCTAGGGATGAAAAACACCGTGAAAGTTATGCCTTAAACATTGCTTTCTGCTGGTAGCGAGCCATCACACTGCCACCCCACAAAATACACTAGACACAACACTGCCCGCCATCGATACTCCTGAATCGGTGTTTTTATTTGACTTTAGGGTCGAATTTATATATATGAGGTTGAATTGACCCTGCCTGTATATGTGTTACTAGGTGGCTATGTGCCATTTTTGGAGATTTTATGCCTAAGATCGCGACCAAGATAAATCCTGACGCGCCGGAGTTTCACACGAATGCCGAAGTGATGAGGGCGTTGGTGGATGATTTGCGGGCCAAGGTCTCTGAGATAGCACTGGGCGGCCCGCAAAGGTCTCGTGATCGCCATTTGGCGCGAGGCAAACTGTTGCCGCGAGAACGCGTGGAACGCCTACTCGACCCAGGCACACCGTTTTTAGAGATCGGGCAATTTGCGGCTTACGGCGTTTATGATGCGCACGTTCCCGCCGCCGGAGTGATCGCCGGTATTGGCCGGGTGTCCGGGCGCGAATGCATGATTGTTTGTAATGATGCCACCGTCAAGGGTGGGTCTTATTATCCGCTGTCGGTCAAGAAGCATTTACGGGCGCAAGAGATAGCTCGCGAGAACC
>QIKS01000037.1 GCA_003233025.1 Hellea balneolensis
CTTGCCCTCCCATGAGAGATTGAAACAACCCGTGACGTGAGAGATGGGCGCGTCCCTGTTTTAAGGGATCATCATATTCAAGCGTCTGGCTGCCGAGCATGTCAGAAACGCTCTTCGCTGAATCAATCTCACGCAGGGCAAAATAGCTTTGCAGCCCCGCGCTGGAGGTAATGATGTTCTTGGCGTCACGTCCGATATCATTCATCTGCGCCGTACTTTGAAACACTGCCCAGGGGCGAATGCCGATTCCCGCCCCATAGGTGAACATGCGCATGATCAGAGGAAAGCGTTTTAGCTGCGCGCACTCGTCTAATATCCATGTCTGGCGTGGAGCTTGTGGCGCGCGGGACTTATAGACCATGGCGGCGACAAACATCGATTTGATCACCGGAGCCCAGGCGTGAATAAACTCCGCCGGGCACATCATGTAAAACTGCCAGAACCGATCCAATGAACATAAATCGCCAAGCGAGAAGTCATATGGCGGAGAGACAGACGTCATGAGGATCGGATCGCTCAAAGCCGAGAAGGATTTGAACAACTCACCCAATATGCCGCGAAAGCCGCCGGTGCTGTCCTCACGGGACGCGGCGATTTCTTCCTCAACGCGCAACGCCAGCGGAATTCCTGACGAGTGCATCTCAAAGGCGAAGTTCAACCATTCCTCATTGTTCACTGGTATCAGATTAATCACTCGGTAAAGATCGGGCAGCGTCAGAGCGCCGTTGATTTCCACTAGCGTCAGAACAATGCTTTCCAGATACTCCCGCGCGCGCAACTCAAAATATTCGCTCTGCGCTGCGCCGGAGTGTGGGATCATGGTTTCGGCAAAAACCTTCACATCAGAATATAATGTGCGGCTGTTTTTACGGATATAATCAACCGGATTGATCCGGCCTTGCGGCATATCGTGGAGGCCAAGAGGATTCCAGTAAGCGCAGAATTTTTTGTCCGGTGTTTGATCCTGCGAGATTGCCGCCAGCTCGCCTTTCATATCCAGCACCAGCATGGAGCCGCCGGAATAAATGCCACTGCATAAATTATAGGCCAGAATATCGCGAAGCTTACCGCTGCGCGCCCCGCCGATCAGAAGCAGCCCACCTGCGCCATCATACCAAAGTGGTTTGCCGTCATGAAATCCGATGAACAGCGCGCTTGGGCTTTGGGTGAACATCCCCGTCGCTGCCAGCTCATGGGTAGTGGCAAAGTCCGCACTGCCATAGCGGAAATGTTCATTGTGTGATGTAAGCATCGGCGTTACAGAAGTTTAGCCGCGAGCGTCAGGCCACCCATGACAAACAGGGTTGAGACCGACATGCGCACGATGCAGAAAATCACGCCAGCGGTGATCAGCCACCAGAAGAAGCTGACATATTCATCAAAGCCCATACCGTAATTCTGCGCTGTAAAGCGGATCACGAAATCAACCGTGCGGTTATAAACTTCCGGCGTTGCGAAAAAGGTGATGATGATGGCCAGAAGATTAGACAGCCAGATCAGCGTCTCCATAAAGACGCCATACCCGGCCTGATTATATTGTTGTTGTGGATGGTTCTGCATGAATACCTCCTTAAGGAGGATAGATCAGCACTCAGATCACTTTAGGGGGATATGGATTGAAAAACACAGTGCCGGCTAATTTCAAAAAGGAATATCGTCTGCTTCATTGTCATTGGCGGCGCGCACTCCCCACGTCATCGCTGCCTCAGGATAGGCCGCGCGCAATATGGTAGCCAGTATTTTCGCCCGCCCGCGTGCTTCACGGCGAACATAAGGCTTAACATGTGGCTTCGTCGGCCTACAACAAAAGTCCCGAAACCAGTGGCGGGCATTGTCAAATTCAAAGACGCGCATGTTCAGAAAAGCTTCCCGACCATCGCCGCCGATGATAACGCCGTGATAATCACGGTAGAGATCGCTCAAATGCCCGCGCCAGTGATAGCTGGATATGTTGAGGTAATGGGCAAAGTCCCGAACATCACGGATAAATTCAGGGTTGGAAAGATCATCATCACTGGCCAGTAGAGTCCTGACATTCCGGCAATACTCGATCACTGTGCAGCATTGGCAAAACATGGCCATCACATCCTCCCCAGCAGCTTGAGCTTGCTTTTTGGCAGGAAGTTTTGCGAGAAACCGATGGAGCGTAATTCCTTGGCATCAAACTGTTTGCGAATGCCACTACCGTTCCCGTCCCATTCATATTTGGCATCACAGCCTGGGCAGAAATAGAATTTTTCTGGATGATAATCGTCCCGAGTTCCGTGGCAAAATATCGTGTTGCAGTGCTGACACCATTGCAGAGCTTTGTAAGGGCATAGCGGACAATCATGCTCTTCAAATTCAACACTGGCCTTGAAATCAGACTCCCATGTCTCCTCCGGCTTTTGTGATCTGAACAGGTTTTTTACGCTGGTCTTCTCTCTGACTTTCTTGAATATACCACCGAAGAAGCTATCGGGCGCGAATTGTCGCGGATTACTCAGGATGATTGTATCGCCGGTTTTTTGATCTGGCACAAAACGCCAATCAATATGAAACTGCCCATCATCAATCTTTGAGCATCTTGCGGTCGTCTTACCGTGAAGATCGGAAGTGCCGTTACAATTGACATTGTTATTTTGCACTACGCGGCCAAGAAGAATATCGCGGGCAATGTTGAGCCTTTTGCTTGCCGCTTCATCATCCTTCAAGGACGCCACTTTTTGCATCGCCTTGTAGAGGGCGTTCAGATCATCGGATTCAGGTTTGTTCTCCAGACCATAAACGCACAGGGCTTCTTCAAATGTCATCATCCATACTCCTCGTCACTGTCTTGCGAAGCGTTGGGACAGCACACACGTAATCGTCAAAATCTTGATCTTGTCGGCCTTTTTGTGGAGCTGCTATAAGCGTCGCCATGGATGATGAAACACCAATCGACCTGGCCACGTATGCAAAAGCTGTTGGCATTGATGTGAACGCAAGCACTT